>NZ_JABLTF010000014.1:0-90694 GCF_024085615.1 Psychrobacter sp. PSP | reverse complement strand
ATCAGAACGCTTATATTGAACGGTTTAATCGCAGTTATCGCAATGAGGTTTTAGATTGCTACCTTTTCAACAATTTAAACGAGGTCAATATGCTGACTGAAGACTGGATCAAGGTTTATAACAACGAAAGACCCCATGATTCACTTAATGATATGACACCTGCTGAGTACAGGCAGGTGGCTTAATAATTCTACGATGATGTTGTGTTAAGAATGGGGTATTTACATAAGTACTCTCATGCGTGCAAAGACTTCTCCTAACTCAAAAGGCTTGACGACATAATCATCAGCCCCTGAGTCTAAGCCTGCAATTCTATCTTTTAATTGATCACGCGCGGTGAGTATCAACACTGGTGTTTCAATCTTGGCATCGCGAATAGCAGTCAACACGCCCATGCCATCAACTTCTGGAAGACCTAAGTCTAATAAGATGATGTCATAAGGTTGCACCCTTAATGTCAGTATGGCTTGACGACCGTCTTTGACCCAATCAACCGTATAAGCCTCATCTTGCAAGGCTTCGCTCAGACTCTCGCCAATCATCAAGTCATCTTCGACTACCAATACGCGCATGGGATATCCTTATTATGTGACTAGTAGGATTAAAAAATATTTATCTATAGTGACACTTTTTATAGCGTCCTCAAACTAAAAAGCTCTAATCGATACTAGTGTACAGAGTAGAGCCGTTGTTAAGCTATATTCAACCAAGTTTTAAAATATTAATCATCATCTAACTGACTGCTGACAACCTGACCATTCATGCTATCGATTATCAGTTTATTTATGTCCATCCCTTTAGCTATTTCAATCTCATAAGCGGGTATACCGTTATCAAAATCAAACTCTGCTTCAGTAATTTTGCCACCAACACTTTGCGTTGCTTTTTGCATGGCTTGGGTTAGGGTTATTTGGGCTTGCCTCATAGCGTTATATTCTGCTAAGTCGTCTTGATCTATTTTTTCCTGCTTAGATTTTAGAACTTTGCCGCTACTGGCGTCAATTTTTACTTCATGCTCCACTCCATCATTGATAAGCTTGATTTCATACTCGCCACTTGCCATATAATCGTTTTGGTCAAACTCAGCGCTAATTAAGTCTCCTTTGACTGTTTTTTGTGCAATAGCGACGGCTTGCTCTAGACTGATTTTACTCTGTGCTATCGCGACTGCGTCACTCGTCTTTGCGCCTGAAATAGCAGGTATTTGACCTGAGGCAACAGCGAGAGTACCAATACCTAGAACGCTAAGAGCAATAAGTAGGGATTTGCTTAGGGTTGATAGTTTTTTCATCGTGTTTACTCCGTATTTAAGGTTCATGTCTGACGACTCATTATCAAAGTTGTCAGAAGTGTCGATATGAGTCCATCATACAAAACAAGACATAGAAGAAGCTTAGCGTAGAATAAGCGTTCAGTTAGCTACTCATATTTTTGGGCTATAATGCTGTTGCTCTTTCGATAATCCTTATACAGAGTAATATTTTATTACTTAGATTAACACACCAAGTGCAACGCTAATTAATATTATAGAACGCCTGCATAGGCGTTTTAAACCCTAATCGTTTTCTTGGTCTGTTGTTTAGTTTGTTCTCAATGTCCTGTATTTCATTATCAGGCTTAGATGTGTATAGCTCATGGTTGCAATCTCACTTTGGTCGGTGGATAAAAACTTTGATGCTAGCGCATCTAGGTCTTTTTTTCACCTTGCATTTGGTATTGCACTTCATGTGTTAATCTAAGGAAGATAAAATCATGGTCGCCGCGCACTTTACCTGCACCATTTAGCAAAAATACGCTGGCATCAAGATCGAACTCAGCACCAGAGGTGGCGCGCTCATCCCAGCCTAGACCGATTAGTAGCTTGGTCAAATTTGGATCAGTTTTCGTTAGCGATAAGTTACCGCCTTTGTTAAGTGATAGAGCCATAGTGTTATCCTTATTATTAGACGTTAGAGATTTAATGACATAAAAGGCGATGCTTACGCTATCACTGCGCAAATCCATCGCCTAGTAATGCTCTATCATAACAACAAAAAATGACCCAATCAAAGCCGATTGGGTCATGGTTATATTTTATATACATTGGGCAAAAAACTTAAGTTTCAGGCAGTTACGTTACTCATTATAGCTACCTTGTTCATGGCATTTGCCAGTATAGCAGCATTGCTCACTCATAAATGCTTATCTATAGACTCTGACGATGACGAATCTCAAAGCTTTGATGAATAGGTTTTTTGATATTAAAATCAAAGCCGATCGTCTTTTGGGTGATATGAATAATATCGTAGCGCTCGACTAACTGCTCATCTAGCTCAAAGCGAGTGAAGTTATTAGAAAAATACAAGACGCCATCAGAGGTTAAGCGGTTCATGGCCCGATTGATCAGAGCTGCATGATCACGCTGCACATCAAAGGTGCCTTGGAACTTCTTCGAGTTTGAGAACGTCGGTGGATCAATAAAGATAATATCAAACTGCTCGGTATTGTCCTTGATCCACTCAAAAATATCGGCAGCAACGAACTGATATTTATTGCGGCTGACGTCTAGACCGTTCAAGGCAAAGTTTTGTTTGCCCCAATCTAGGTAGTTCTGTGACAAATCAACGCTCGTGACTTTTTTGGCACCAGCAAGCGCTGCATGCACACTGGCGGTACAAGTATAAGCAAACAGGTTAAGTACAGATTTGCCGTGGCTGTTGCTTTTGATCCGTGCGCGCATATTACGGTGATCAATGAAAAGCCCCGTATCGAGATAGTCGGTAAAGTTGACATAAAAATACGCCCCATCTTCGCGGGCGACATGAAACTTGCCGCGTTTTTCTGTGGTGCTCTGTTTACTATACTGATCATTGCCAGACTGACGGGCACGCGTTTTGATAAAGATTTGCTCACGGTTAATATCAAACACTTCACGGATACCCATCAGTGCGAGATTAAAGCGTTTTTTGGCTGTTTCAGGTGGAATAGTCTTAGGCGGTGCATACTCTTGCACGTGGGCATAATCGCCGTATAAATCGATAGCAACCTTAAAGTCAGGCAAGTCGGCATCGTAGACACGAATGTTACTGACATTGTCTTTTTTGGCCAGTTTTTTGAGTTTGCTTAGATTTTTTTGTAGACGATTAATAAAGTCTTGTCCGTCTTCTACGTCGATCTCACGCTTTTCAAAACGGCTGACAAGATTGCCTGTCTGTCCAGCGATAAGCGTTCCGTAGCGGAAATAGACGGTGATCGCGCCATTATGACAGCGTAACGTTTTTGGTTCTTTAATCGGTAGGATATCTACTTGCTCGACACGAGCGGCCAATATGCCAAGCATTGGATCGATACCGCTGCCAGCGAAGCTGTCTTGTATAATCAGGCCAATGGCTTGATACAGTGGCTTAATCATTTCTTCATCACCCAAACGCTCACCATAAGGCGGGTTGGTAATGATTAAAGGATTACTCAAGCGACCGTCATCCACGAGCGGTTTTAGGGCGCTACCAAGTTGATCAAGCGCACGCTGTTCGATGTCTAGTAGCGGAAGCAAATCTTGAAGTCCTGCCGCGATGAGGTTTTTTTCGGTTGCGATAATCGCGCCATTATCAGCATCAAAACCCAACACAAGCGGCAGCGTATCTGGTTGCTCATTGGCAATCTCTAATGCTTCGCGAAAACGTGTCTGTGCATCCTCAATCATCTCCTGCCATAGCGTCTCGTCATGATGCTGCCACTCATAGAAGCCAAATTGATTGGCCGCTTTGTCGATACCTACAGCATAATCACAGTGCATGAGTAGAGCTTCGATAAGGAAGGTACCAGAGCCACACATTGGGTCTATTAACGCATTATAGTAAGGTGCATCGCCTGCTTCGTTTTTCTTGTGCCAACCAGCGCTATAGAGTAGGGCAGCTGCCAAGTTTTCTTTTAATGGGGCTTCTGTCATAGCCACGCGATAACCACGGCGATGCAAACTGGTCCCTGATAAATCTAAATACAGCTCGGCCTGTTTGTCATTGACGGTCGCAAAGATAGAAAAATCTGGGTTTTTGCTATCGACATTCGGACGGCTGTCGTACACTTCGTTGAAGGTGTCCGCAATGGCGTCTTTGACCCGTAACATGGCAAACTGCTGGCTGACGGCAACGCGCTTATCGACAGACAGACGGATGGCAAAGGTTTGCTCTAAGCTAAACTGCTCAGTCCAATTGACGGATTTTGCCAAACCATATAGCTGCTCTGCAATATCGTATTCTGCATTGATGTTTTTGCGTTTGATGAGCATCAATACCCGCGAAGCCACACGTGACCAAAGGCAGATGGTATACAAGTCGCGTAAATCACCCGTGACGGCAAGACGACCAGTACTCTTGATTTCGCTATCAATACCGAAACTTGTCAGCTCAGTCTGCAGCGGTGCCTCAAGCCCATCGGCACAAGTAATGATAAGATCAAGCGACAATGTGGAAGAGGGTGCAGCTGCGGTTTGTTCGGTCATACGGGTACCTGTGGGCTAAATTGACAAAAGAGGCAAATAATAAAATAGATGTTTTAACCAGTAATTTTACCATAATTCACGGTAGGATGGTTCAAAGTGGCTATGTTTAAGGTGCGATAGGTTTAAGGTGCGATAACTAGATCTCTTGCAAAAGTACCAGTTCATTGACTTCCACTGACGGAGTTACAAGGGCTGACGATGACTTATGCAAGAAGTCTACTAAATACATGAACATAAGTCAGCTACTCATTCTTTGCCAATGATCCCTTTCCTGATACAACTTGAGTGGTGGTTGCAAAAGGTTTAGTCGCGATAGGGTAGTCGACGTCTTTTGGCATGAGCAGGCGCATATGTGGATAAGGCGTTGAGATATTGGCCGCATCAAAGGCAATTTTTATCTCTTCTTGTAGCACTTCTTTGATTTTGGGTATACGTGCCACGGCTGCTGGCTTGACCCAAAAACGCACGATAAAAAATACGCCATACTCTCCGATTTCGGCCACGGTCGCTGAGGTCTCAGGACGATTGAGTACTGCATCGGTATTGCTGAGTACTTGCAAAATCTCTTTGCGTGCAAGCTCAATATCATTTTCGAAGGCAATACGCACGCGAATATCAAAACGTATAAAGTTTTTGGAGGTTAAGTTAATCACTTCTGAGGAGGCGACATTAGAGTTTGGAATAATAACAGTAATATTGTCTCGAGTTAGGATATGGGTAGTGCGCAAGGCAATAAGCACCACGCGTCCCTCATTATCATTGATATGAATCCAGTCCCCAACTTGAAACGACTGCTCCAGCAAAATAGTGATACCGGCGATAAAGTTGGCAAGCGTCGATTGAGCAGCGAAACCGACAGCTAAGCCGACAATACCCAAACCTGCAACTAACGATACGATATCAAAACCAAATTGTGCCATCACGCTGGCAAGCCCAAGTACCAATAGGAGCACCGACAAGATATTTTTGAGCAGCTGCTCTATCGAGGCATTGAGTCCATAATGCTGTAGGACTTTATGAATAATCTGACCAGACGACGCCCACAGTACGTAGTAGATACCAGCCCACGTACTTGCTTTTGCTGTCGCCTTGATGGTTTCTGGTTCAAAATTTATTTGACTCATGATCGCTATCAGACTGGCGACAATCCAAACGTAACGTAGCGTTGAGCGGGCAATCTTGGTACGGCGATCGTTTAAGCGAATCTTAGTTTTACTTTGTCTAAGAATATAATTGGCCAACCAATAAAAAAATCCCAATACCGCAAGCAGTATTAGGATCTTTATGCCAGTGCTAGCAAGCTCTACTGCTTGAGAAGACCAGTTGAGTGTCTCTTCATCGATAGAGCCGCCAAGCGCAAGGTAGAGGCTAGTATGCAGGTCACGAATGATTTCTTTAAAAAAGTCGGTAACACTAGCGATTGGCATTTTTTCGTCCATGCAGGGTGTGTTTATACAAGGTTTGATAAATAAGGTGTCTGGTTAAGCGTCACCTCAAGTTGTCTAGTCAATCAAATATAGCATGAGTGATGACTAAGCCTAACTCTATTTTTTAGAGCAAGGCCTAACTGTAAATTAAAAATTGTCTTCTTGCGCGTCTTGAGATTGATAGGGTATCTCCATTTTGTCCTGCACATCACGGAGTGCTGTACGCAGTCCTTCTAATATCGTAGGATGATAAAAAGGCGTGTCAAGCATCTCTTTAATGCTCAAGTCATTGGTAATCGCTGTGGCTAATATATGACCGATATACTCAGCATCAGGGCCCACCATGCTCGCGCCTAATATTCTGTCGGTTTTTTTGCAGGCATAGATATGTAGCAGACCACAATTAACGCCCATCACACGGCTGCGCCCTTGGTTGTCAAAACTGACGCGACCAATCACAAATTCCAGCTCAGGGTCTTCTTGAATCTCGGGTAGAGACATTCCGACATTGACGATTTGCGGTGAACAAAATACGATAGAAAATGGGGTGGCGGGCGGGCGAATATAAGCATCTTCGGTATTTTCACAGACCATGTTGCCAGCACTATAGCCCTCATCACTCGCTACATGCAGTAGAGGAATGTGAGCATTGGCGTCTCCAACGATATAGATATCTGAATCGCCAATTTGCCCTGTTTTTTTACTCAAGTTTTTCGGGCGGTTTTTGTCATCAAGCTCAACGCCTAAGTGTTCGACACCCAACTGCTTGATGTTGTTGCGGCGACCAGTCGCGACCAAGACACAGTCGCCTTGCCATTGTCTTGACTCACCAGCACTGTCTTCATATTCAATAAACGCAGTTTGAGTGTCTTTATTTACTTTTTGACCCACATCAGTAATCTTGCTTCCCAAGTGCATGGTAAGCTCATGACTTAAGCACTCGATGGCTTTTTGGTTGATGTCATTATCCTTGAGACCAGCAACTTGTTTGACTCGGTTGAGTAGCGTAACCTCTACGCCCAAGCGCGTAAATGCTTGTGCAAGTTCTAGACCAATGGCGCCAGCACCGACGACGGCCATAGAGTTGGGTAAGTCTGTAAGCTCAAACACGTTATCAGAGGTGAGCATCGTGTCACCCAGTTTGTCAGCCCAACCGTCAGGTATAAAAGGTGAGCTGCCAGTTGCCACAATGATTTGCTCTGCGGCAATGAGCTCATCATTAACCTCGATTAACCCTTGCTCATTGATATGAGCACGCCCATCGATTTTTTTGTGATCAGGCCAGCTATCTACTTGTTTTTTTATGTAGCTTGCAAAATGACTGCGCTCATCACGCACGCGCTGCATCACTTGCTTGCCATCTATTTGCGCAGTTGCATGAACCCCAAACTCAGCCGAATGATTGGTATCATGTGCACGATCAGCGGCTGCAATCAGCAGTTTGCTAGGCATACAGCCGACAGCGACACAGGTAGTGGTCCAAAACCCTTCGTTGATAATGACGACATCGTCTTTAGTTTTACTTGCTTGGCGAAAGGCATTTTGACCAGCCGTGCCTGCACCGATAACGGCAACAGAGACGTTGCGCGTGATTTTTTGCGGTGCCTTATCAGTAGTAGTACCAGACTGTTTATTCATATGATTCTCTAGTAAGAAGGGATTATAAGCGTATGTGTTGACCGGTGACTCAGAGCCTTATATTCGCGCGTTTTATCGTTTTTGCGGCAAAAATGTACTCTGTTATAACGATCAGGTTATGGTGCCAATATGCTGAGTAGACGACTGGTGTAATCTTTGGCACGTAGGTTACGCTGTGCGTGGGTCAGCTTGCCTTCTTTATCAAATACAAATGCTGATCTCACCAGTCCCAAAGTAATATTGCCGTACATGTTTTTCTCTTTAATGACTTCAAAATACTGGCATAGTTTTTCATCAGTGTCACTGACAAGTGGGATCTGTAAGTCGTATTTATCGATGAACTTCTCATGTGACTCAACGCTGTCACGAGAGACGCCAACGATGTCATAGCCTAAGTCGTCAAAGTCGTGGATATGCGCCGTGAACTCCGTCGCTTGTGTGGTACAGCCTGGTGTATTGTCTTTAGGATAAAAATAGAGAATAAGACCTTTGTCGGTATTGGCAACCATCTCTTTGAGACTAATCTCAGCATGGATAAAGTTTCCGGCAAGTTTGCGTACGATGGTCACTGGAAAGTCGGGTAGGTTGATCGTTTCTGTTGTTGGTTTTGCCATGGTAAAATCCTTATTGATTTTGGTTATGTATATTGGTTTTTTTGATGGTTTAGATAGGGTTTTATTTATCGTCTTCTTATTATAGGCAGATTGGTAGCAATAAATAATCAGTTTTACACTTTGCTTATCCATTGGTAACAAAAAAGACTGGCAATGGCCAGTCTTTTGTATATCAAACGAATAGTAATTAAGCAGGCTTTTGCGGCTGCTTCAAGTCTAAGCCGACTGTGCACTGCTGCAGGTCTTTTTGCATGGTTTTGACATAAGGCAAGCTTGAAGGGTCTTTTTTGTCTTTTGCGTAGCTTTCGATCTCCCACATCTGACCAATCGTCATGTTGCTACGCACACCGATAGTGCACTTACATAACTTTGTCGCATCACTTTTACTAGCGACTTTATATTTAACTGCGCCATCGACGCATGAGTTGATATTACTTTGCTTAATATCAGTAGCATTCGCCTGCGGCATTGCGAACGCGGCCGCTAAGGCTAGGGGGAGTAATGGCAATAACTTCATAAATATCCTCTTACAGGTAGTGTCAATTTTTGACTATGGTATTCAATGTGATTTTATAATCAACAGACAGCTGGATCACTGATATGTGAGTGACTGAATCATTGGTGATATCTCATGTAACCTATATCACATGTAATCTATTCAATTGGCAAAAATGATTGTCCATACCATAGCAAGTATATTGATTAAAATACAATGTCGACGTGCTGTGTTAATGCAAGCGAATGTTTCGCTAATGTTGATTGATGCCGCTGTTTGATAAAAAGTCAGTATCTCTATCCAGCTTGGTAATGAGTAGGGTCAGTGACGCCAGCTTGAGCAAAGCCTTGGCGACGTAGCGCACAGCTATCACAAACGCCGCAAGCAAGTCCGTTTGCATCGGCACGATAACAAGAAATCGTTTGTCCATAATCAACGCCCAATGATAGACCAAGCTCAATAGTTTGAGCTTTGGACAGCTTTTGTAGTGGGGTTTGGATAGACAAGCGATGACCGGTAACGCCCGCTTTTGTCGCCAGATTGGCCATGTGCTCAAATGCTTCGATATACTCTGGACGGCAATCGGGATAGCCAGAGTAATCGACTGAGCTGACCCCAATGACGATATGATTGGCATCAGTCACTTCAGCGACGGCTAGCGCATAAGACAAAAAGATCGTATTGCGCGCAGGCACATAAGTATTCGGAATGGCATCGTTATCGATCTCATCGTGCTTCTTGCTAGGGAATTTGTCGGTATCGCCGTCTGGTACAATCATGCTGTGATCGGTGAGTGATGAGCCACCAAGCTGGGCGATATCAATGTCGATAATTCTGTGGTTGACGCCTGCTGTCTCAGCGATAGTCTTTGCTGCAACAAGCTCACTATTATGACGTTGCCCATAGTCAAAGCTAACCGCTGTCACCGAGGCATAGCGCGCCTTTGCCCAATACAAACACGTCACCGAATCGAGACCACCTGATAAAAGCACCACGGCATTTTGGTTTTTGTGAGGAGTATCGTTGCTGTTGGACGCTTGATTCATTGAGGGATTCTGCAAAGTAACGTTAGTCATAGTGTTATCTATTATTGGTTTACGAAAACGGCTATTTTAGCAAAAATACGGCTATTACAGAACCACGAAGCGACCAATCACGTATCACTAAAGTGACAAAGCCATGCTAAGCAGTATTGCAATAAAAATAAAGTGCGTATTACTGTCATCTTTTCAATCTGTTAGCAATATTTGTTATAATTGCCGCTTTTAAAGCATCGATAACCCTACCTCATTGATCTTGCTTTATCGCAAACTACTTTATAGTAAAATCATCCTTATAAAGATATTGAGTAACTTATGACCGCAGCAACCTTATTTACGCCAAACATCCCTTCTCACTCTGACGATATATCTAATGAATCAGACTTTAATCGTTATGTTTTAGAGGCTGATGCTGAAGAGGGTAGCAATGAAGATATCGTTGATGAACAGTCTACTGACTCACAATCGCCTACTGAATCTGCGGCTTTTCGTAAGCTACAAAAGAAGCTTCGTCGCCAAGTCTCTTGGGCCATTCGTGATTTTAATATGATTGAAGACGGTGATGTGGTGATGGTCTGTGTCTCGGGCGGTAAAGACAGCTATACCTTGCTGGATATTTTGCTCCTACTAAAACGTATCGCCCCCATTCATTTCGATATCGTCGCAGTCAATCTTGACCAAAAGCAGCCCGGCTATCCTGAAGATATTCTGCCTGCTTATCTAAACGAGCAGGGCATTGCCCATTATATCTTGGAAAAAGACACGTATAGTATTGTCAAAAGTGTGGTGCCAGAAGGCAAGACCTATTGCTCAGCGTGTTCACGTCTGCGCCGTGGTTCGTTGTATGGTTTTGCTAAGCAGATTGGTGCGACCAAAATCGCCTTGGGTCATCATCGCGATGACATGCTGGCGACTTTCTTCTTGAATTTATTTCATGGCGGCGCGCTCAAATCAATGCCGCCTAAACTGCTGAGTGATGACAAGCAAAACCTGCTGATTCGTCCATTGGCGTATGTCGAAGAAAAAGACATCATCGAGTATGCCAAATTAAAAGAATTCCCGATTATTCCTTGTAATCTGTGTGGCAGCCAGACCAATCTACAACGTGCCATTATCAATGACATGCTACGCGAATGGGATGACGCTCATCCGCAGCGTTTGGCGTCTATCTTTAAGGCAATGCAAAACGTAGCGCCATCACAGTTAGCGGATCGTGAGTTGTTTGACTTTGAGACACTCAGTCTTGATCGTGATAACGACGAGCGTTTGTTTGAAGGGGATAATATTCAATCAGGGCAGACCGACAGTCTGGCTGAGATTGGTTTGCCGGTATCACCAAAGACGCAAACGTTCAATCCTAAGTTTGCTAGCGATAAGCCGTATGCAACAGAATCAGACAATGCTGTAACAAGTAGAACTACACCTCAGAAAATTCCAACAATTAACCCACTTATTTAGCATCTCATGAGCGAATACTGATCGAGTAACCCATAAAAAACCAGCCATTCATAAAGAAAAGGCTGGTTTTTTAAATGTAGATATTAGGGCATAGCTTAATAATATTAACTTTTAGCAAAGACAGGTAAAGGTTTAAAGCTAACCTCTGAGCGCGGAAGCTTGGCGACATCTTGCATACGCCAATCGTCCTTGCCATCGTTATTCACTTGCAGGTAATATTTGGCTTTTACCGAATCAAGATTTACTTGGGCGCTGTATTTATTGCCTTCAACATGCTTTAGCACGACGTCACGGTCTTTTTTGATATCGGTGGCATGCGAGATTGAAAGATTAAGCGTATCGGGATAAGTAAGTGGCTGGCCGTTCAATAGCTTGCCTGACTGCACACTTTGCTCAGGATAATTGAGATAAAACACAACATCGCCATTATCCGCAAATTGCATTTTGCCATGCAAGTCCAAGTCATAAGCAAGCTTGTCACGTGATACGTCGTGATAGAGCGTCTTGCCATCCATATACCAGTCGTCACGTACCACGCTGTCGCGGATCTGGTAAGAGTAGTAGACAAACCAGATACAAGCGATCACGACCGCAGCTGGCATGCCAATCACAAAAATCATAACCATGTAATTCTTGTACCATGGCTGAGTATCTTGATGTTTAAAATTCGGTGCTGGATTAGACATAAAATACCTATTTATCAGATACTTATTTATCAAAGATCTGCTTATCAGATATCGACAAATGGTATCAACGGACAATTTGACGGCTACCTGCTGCCAGTTTAACCATAAATCATTCACCCGATAGCCTTTGACTCTCAAAGTCGCTGACTACCGAATGACATAAAGGAAACTAAATAATCAGTTCAGTGATGAATTACTGACCTTGAGTCGTAAAGACGTTTTGCTTACTGACTTTGTACTTACCGTCTTCACTGGTCACATTTAACGTCACTGGCGTTTGACCAAATTCAATCACATCAGGGTCACCGTAAATACTGACAGGCATATCGAAGCTTTCGCCTGCTTCTAAGGGTACATCGTTGAAGCGCAGCTCTAAACTCAGACCCTCTTGCGGTGCGAGCGTTATTTTATAATTGTGTGGCTCTTGGGTTTTGTTGGTTAGCTTGACGATATAGCTGTTCTCAATCATGCCTTGGGTATTGATAGATGATAACTGGTTACGATCACGGCGGATATCAATCTCTAGCGGCACGCGGTCTGTCAACGCATAGATAACCCCGCCACATAGCACTGCCAATAGCGCCAAATAAGCAAATAATCGTGGACGAAATACACGGCTCGGTTCTTTTTCGACCAGCTGACGCTCGGTTGTATAACGAATCAGCCCGCGTGGATAGCCGACTTTGTCCATGATTTCGTTGCAGGCATCAATACAGGCGGCGCACTGAATACAGGCAACTTGCAAGCCATCACGAATATCGATACCAGTGGGGCAGACCTGCACACACATGGTACATTCGATACAGTCACCCAGCTCTTCAGGGTGTGTGCCTTTTTTACGCGCGCCGCGTGGCTCACCACGCTCATAGTCGTAAGAGACAATCAGCGTATCTTTATCAAACATCACACTTTGGAAGCGGCCATAAGGACAAATCTGTACACACATCTGCTCACGCATATAACCTGCATTGGCATAAGTGGCAAAGGTAAAGATAAACATCGATATCCATACCCATGTTGGCCAGTCAGGAAAAGGAATCAGTCCCACGGTCTGCCAGCTATGATAAAGCGAATCTGTACCTGCCACATAACTGACAAAGGTTGCTGCTGTAATCACAGAAAGTACAAACCAAATCGCATAGACTACCGTTCGCTTGAACACTTTACTCGCGCTCATAGGCGATTTATCAAACTTCATGCGCTTATTGCGATCACCAATGACCCATTTTTCAACGTACTGGTAGAGATGCGTCCAGATGGTTTGTGGACAAGCATAACCACACCAAACGCGGCCAGCATATACAGTCACCATAAACAAAGTAAACGCTGCAATAATGGCAAATGCGGCAATAAAATAAAAATCTTGAGTCAAAAAAGTCAAACCAAAAATATAGTAATGCTGTGAGGGAACATCAAACCATATTGCTTGTCTGCCATTATAACGCAGCCACGGTAAAATTAAAAAAGCGGCCAAAAGGGCATACATCGTGATGACACGAATATTTTGATAAAACCCTGTCACAAACCTCGGATGTACCCGATGCTTGGTGGCATCAAGATCGACTTGTCGTACGGGAATTTTATTGGATGATTGCTGTGCTGACATAAACGTGCCTCTTTAAAAAAGAATCAGTCTGCTGGCATGATGAACAAATACCTCTCGTCGTGAAGTATATGAATGTATGATGTTATCAATGTCAGTAAATAATGGATAGCGACTTGAATAAAAGTCCTCTAGTACACTTACTAAATAATTGATTATAAGTGGGTAATTAGATCGAGCTAAGACATCATCAGTCTGGCTCGTTAGCCATTTGGAAAACAGCTATTCTAACATTCTCCATACTAACAATGGGGTAATAATCGTAAAAAGCAATCACTATAGATCATAATAATGTCTACTGAGAAGTATCTGTGATAGCGACTATTAGGTAAATTCTGCAAAAATAAACGAAAAAAGGAGAACTGTACTGACAGTCCTCCCTTTATTAAATCTCATCCATGTACAGTACGGCAATAGTGTCTTAGTTAGCAGTAGCTTCTTTGGTCGCTACTGGCTGAGTCGCTGCAGTATTTGCCATCGCAGTTTCAGGTGCTTTGCCAGTTTTGTCCGATAGTGAGTAGACGTAAGCGGCAAGTAGCATGATACGCTCATTACCTAGCTTCGTTTCCCACTGAGGCATTACACCTGCGCGGCCATAACGTAGCGTTTCACGAATGGTCTCGCGATCACCACCATATAACCAGATATTATCCGTCAAATTCGGTGCGCCAGCTGAAATCATACCTTTACCATCTGGTCCATGACAAAGAACGCAGTTGGTCGGCTCATGAAAAATAACTTTACCTTGAGCAACTTTCGTTTGATCAAGATCATAGTCATTTTGGTTGCCTGATAGTGATAAGACATATTCAGCGACCGCACGTATGCCGTCTTCACCAAGCTGATCACGCCATGCTGCCATACCACCAACACGACCATTGTGTAGCGTGGTCAAGATGTTACCGGCTTTACCACCATACAACCAATCATTGTCAGTCAAATTAGGATAGCCTGGGGCACCCTTAGCATTCGAGCCATGACATACTGCACAGTTCTGTAAGAACAAACGGCTACCAACTTTTAAAGCATTTGGATTTTCAGACAGTTTTTCGACATAAGGCGCAAGTTCTGTGACCTTCTCATCGATTTGTGCCTGTAGATCCGCTGGTGGATTGTCACTGCGACGCATGGTCGCTTGTAGCTCGTTTAGCGTCGCTAGTGTCGCGGTTGCGCCTGCTGCATCTGCTTTAACCAAGATATTCTTTTCAAAGTTATCTGTAAATACTTTGTTGTTGCTCTCAAGCTCACTGAACAGCTCGTTTTTAGAAGTCCATGGTACATCTTCACCATCGACTTTTATGGTTGCAAGACCGTTCCAGTTTCCCGGAAGCATGGCTGGGAAAAACACCCAGTAAACCACGCCCCAGACGATTGAGCCAAAAAATATCACTAACCACCATTTAGGAAGTGGTTTATCGTATTCTCGGATACCATCGTATTCATGACCAGTGGTACCGTCTTCTTCAACCTCTGGCTTGTATTTTAATACAAACAGCAGAACGCCAAGAATGAACGCCCAACAACCAAAACTGATTAGCGTAATCCAAGAACTCCAAAAAAATGTCATCATTTATCCTTATTGCGCTGCTCTTCAGACAGAGATCTAATATCCTCGTCATCAAGCGCAAGTTGTGCATCTTCTTCGAAGCGTTTTTTGTTTTTTGGCGAATACGCCCACCATGCAACGCCTACGAAGGCAATAAAGGCAGAAACGGTCGCAATTGTTTGTAATTCACCAATACCCATTAGCGCTGTCCTTCCATTGCGGTACCTAACTGCTGTAGATAGGCAACCAAAGCATCAAGCTCAGTGGCGCCAAGTACGGCATCTGGAGCACCTTCGATATCTTCTTCAGTATAAGGCACACCGAAGCGATCACGGAATAGACGCATTTTAGCTTGAATGTTCTCACCATCGACTTCGTTCTCGGCCAACCACGGGAAACCTGGCATGACTGACTCAGGCACTAGCGAACGTGGATTGATTAGATGCTGCTTTTGCCAATCTTCAGAATAACGGCCACCAACACGTGCTAAGTCTGGTCCAGTACGTTTCGATCCCCATAAAAACGGGTGATCCCACGTAGACTCAGCGGCACGTGAGTATGGTCCATAACGTTCAACTTCTGCACGTAGTGGGCGAACCATTTGCGTATGACAAACGTGACATCCTTCACGGATATAAATATCACGACCTTCAAATTCAAGCGCAGTCCAAGGCTCCATAGCGGGAAGGGGCTTGTTCAAACCGCCTTCTTCAGGACTGTCGTTGTTATAAATCAAAGGCACGATTTCAACTAGCGTTGCAAAACTGATAGCAATGACGATGCCAATGACTAACAAGCCTGTATTTTTTTCAATAATTTCATGCGGTGTACCAGCCATGATCGCTCCTTATACGTTAGCTGTCGAAGGTTTTTCGACACTAGGTTCATGATCCGTTGGATCAGCGACATCTACAGGCTTACCTTCTGGCATTTTGAGTGTTTTATAGCAGTTATAAGCCATAACAAACATACCCGATACATATAAGAAGCCACCAAAAGCTCGGCCAATATATGGGAAATGCGAGAATTCAACAGTATCAACGAAGCTATATACCAAAGTACCGTCTGGGTTAGTAGCAAGCCACATCATGCCTTGGCCGATACCTGAGATCCACATAGACACGATATAGAAAATCGTTCCTGCAGTCGCCAGCCAAAAATGCGTGGTGATTAAGCTGATAGAGTACATTTTGGGTTTGTTATAGACACGTGGTAACAGCACATATAGCGAACCAATCGTAATCATACCAACCCAGCCAAGTGCGCCTGAGTGTACGTGACCAACTGTCCAGTCAGTGTTATGCGATAAAGCATTTACTGTCTTGATTGACATCATTGGGCCTTCGAACGTCGACATCGCGTAGAACGACAACGCCACAATCATAAAGCGAATGATCGGATCGGTACGTAGCTTATCCCAACTACCTGATAGCGTGAGTACACCGTTAATCATACCACCCCAAGAGGGTGCAAATAGAATGATGGAGAATACCATTGCCAATGACTGCGTCCAATCAGGAAGCGCTGAATAATGCAAATGGTGACCACCAGCCCACATATAGGAAGCAATCAATGCCCAAAAGTGAACGATAGACAAGCGATAAGAGTAGATAGGACGACCAATCTGTACTGGAACGAAGTAATACATCATGCCAAGGAAAGCTGCCGTTAAGTAAAAACCTACCGCGTTATGCCCGTACCACCACTGGACCATGGCATCAGTTGCACCGCCAAATAGCGAGTAAGATTTGAACGCACTAACAGGAATAGCCATGCTGTTTACGATGTGTAGTAGTGCAATCGTAATAATGAAGGCGGCAAAGAACCAGTTAGCCACATAAATATGTGAGGTTTTGCGTTTGATGAGTGTACCAAAAAATACGATGGCATAAGAGATCCATACCAAAGCAATTAAGATATCGATAGGCCACTCAAGCTCAGCGTACTCTTTACTTGACGTCAAACCTAGAGGAAGGGTAATAACAGCAGAAACAATCACTGCTTGCCAACCCCAAAAGGTAAACCAAGCCAAATATGGCGCAAATAAGCGCGTCTTGCAGGTACGCTGAACGATATAGTAAGACGTTGCGAACAAGGCACAGCCACCGAACGCAAAAATCACCGCATTGGTGTGCAGTGGTCTTAAATGACTAAAGGTCAGCCATGGAATGTCAAAGTTTAGTGATGGCCATGCTAACTGTGAAGCAATGAACACACCAAGACTCATGCCGACGATGCCCCAAACGACAGCCATGATCGTAAAAAATCTTACGATAGTAATTTCATACTCACGGTCAACTGGGGCGACTGCTGTGTTTTGTAAACTCATTGGATGATTCCTTTACAGCCCGAATTATCAACAGAATTAACCAACAGTCCGCATTATAGATATTATAAAAACTTATAAACCTACAATAGCTACGGTACATAATGTTTTTTGACCTTTTATCACCATAATCTTATTAACTATCAATTTAGGCTTTGATTTTATGTCAGTTGATACTGATGGATAAAATGAGGCGCTTCGTGCACCTTGTTTACAGCCAATCGATAGTAGGATTGTTAATACATCATCAAGATAAATAAAAAGACGCGCCGTTTTTGAGCATCAAACATCTTATGAGGCTAAATATATATCTTAATTATTACGAAAAAATCTGTACTAATGAAGATAGATACCCATATCTATAGGGCTATAAAAACGCACTGACCATAGATGTATGCTAGCGGCGGCTGACAAAAAACATGTTTATGTAATGTTTGGTTAAAACTCCCGACTCTGTTTAAGGGTATTGTAACGCAATCCTAATTAAATATCATCAGAACTATGCGGCAAAATACAAACTCTTTGGTATAAATGATAGCGAGCAACTTATTATTATTGCGCTACTTGCTTATTTTATACCCAATTTTGTCACTATTCTAGATGCGTGTTTGCATCAAACTAAGACAAACGTTGCTAAATATAATTGTGATATTCGAAAGGAATTTTGTAACAATCGTACCACTAGCGGCACAAATAGGTTTTACTTCTCATCAAGTCGCCCCTTATAATGAGCCTGAACATATTTAATGCCCGTATACTTGTGGGCTATTAATAACAGGCATTTTAATAATTTGCTAGTCAGGTTAATGCGTAAAATAGCAGCGTTAACCCAACAAAACACCCGTTAAGGATAATAATATGGCAGTTTTTTTGACAGATGAATGGTTTGAGCAAGTGGAGAAAATGGGCAGTGAGGCGGGTGAGTTAAACTTGCCACCAGCACTTGCTAATATGATTGTTAACCTAAAAGTGTCTGATACTGACAAAGATATCGAAGCCAACTTTGCCGATGGTTTATTACATCGTGGTCTAAATAGTAACGGCACGACGACTTTATTATTAGATCGTAGCATTCTACAGTCTATCATCACTGATTTTGACACCAATCAAATTATGGGTGCTTTTATGAGCGGTAAAATTCGCGTTGAAGGGGATATGTCACAATTGATGGCAGTACAGACTGCTCGTCCAAGCGCTGAGCAAAAAGAGTTGTATAAGCGTATCAAATCAATGACGACGATGGCGTAGATCTTATATTGAATGGTTTGTACTCAAGCCATTGATATACAATTCACTCAGATATACAAAAGCCCCTATTTAGGGGCTTTTTATTGTGTAAAAAACTAGGCATAACACGTAATACAATAGGCTGTTATATTCAGTAACTAGCTGGCTTTAGACTGCGCCGACGCTTGCTGATTCTCTTTATATATCGCTGCCTGCAACCAGACATTGGCTTGTACATAGTCATGCACTTTAATGCTGGCGGTCTCTGGCGTATTAAGCGCACCAATACGTACGACAAAGGGATCTGCATCCTGCTCACGTAATGTCACTACATCAAACAAAATGACAGATTTATCGTTAAATATCGTTTCTTGTTTGCCAAGCACTTGACCTTGACACCAAGCCTCATCTTCTTGCCCTAAAGTATCGCCAAATAAATAAGCACACATGTGTCCTAAGTTGATTTCGACCGGTGCCATTTGTTCTTCGGTTTCAGGTTTCCATTCACTGATTTGCGCTTGCAGATCGTCTGGAATTTTTCCGTCATTAGCCGCGACGATATCGTTAAACGCACGGTGATAGCGGATAGATTCTTGGTCTTCTACCATGATGACTTCGTTTTGCTCACTGAGCTTAATCTCGTGCGCCCATGCGCTAAAGTTAACGAAATAAGACGTATCGCGCTGATACAAGTGACGGTTGGTGGTATAGAGCTGATCAAACGCATAAATAATGCTGCCATCAGCCGTGCGTAAGCGTAATACCGCATCGTGTAAGTTGTCATTGACAATGACGCGCTCGATTTTACAGTCAAGCCCATAAGGACTATCAACACAAGGATAAGCATTGATGAAGCGCTCAGGCTTACCGTCTTTCATTGCAAGTACTTGATTGATATGGCAGGGCTTGTCTTCTGATAACAACAAACAGCTGTCTTTTGCACTGACGTTGTTGTTCAGACCTTTAGGCATTGCCGCCACTTCGATCATTTTTTGTAGCCACTCTGGCACATCATTGCTCATATCATCGGTCAAAATACGCCAATGATCGCCATGACCTGCAGACTGTTCATCGGTCAGTGTGATCTTGGTAGGAGTTTGAATGTTTTTATATTGATAATTTATGGTCATGAAAATACTCAAAATTAAGTCAGCGTGGGGTTTGTGTCTAATACTGTAGTGCGACGGTTACTTACGTACCATTCAGTATTTCAAATAACTGGTTTATGATGTCAGCGACATTACCAGCAAAGTGTGAACAAACCACAATGAGGGTTAATGACAATTGTCTTTAGCATATAATATATAGGTATTGACATATCTAATAGCAAGGCCTCTATAAAAAATAATAACAAAACCCAGTTTTTTGGTAAAAAATACTCTTAGTATCGGCTAATGACTGGCACATATTGGCTAAATTGTGTCAAACTAGCTCCCTTTTGACGGCTGTCCTCGGCTCGTCTGATCTCCTGTTTTGTGTTTGATTTATATGTGAGTAGTAGCAGCTGTATGATGCATTTACTACTGCTCGTGATGCAACCTATATAAAGTCGCACGTAGATAAGATAAAGAGTTTGAATATGTTTCGTCCTTTAGCGTTATTTATCGGCTTACGATATACCCGAGCAGAGCGTAGTAATGGCTTTATCTCCTTTATATCCCTGATTTCAATGATTGGTCTGACGCTTGGGGTTGCCGTATTGATTACGGTGCTATCGGTCATGAATGGTTTTGATCGAGAATTAAAAACCCGTATTTTGGGCATGGTGCCGCAAGCCACCGTGGTCTCAACTGAGATTATTGGTGATTGGGAGCAGCTCGCTGATAAGATTAAAGAAGATCCAGAAGTATCAGATGTCGCCCCCTTTATCCAATTGCAAGGGATGCTGACATCAAACGGTCAGGTCGCCGGGATTATGGTGACTGGCGTCGAGCCTGAATACGAAAAAAACGTCTCTATCATTAATGATCATATGGTCGAGGGCAGTATTGATACCTTGCAAAGTGGTGACTTTAGCATTGTATTGGGTGAAGAGATGGTGCAGTCTTTGGGCTTGCAGATAGGGGACAAAGTGACTTTGGTGCTGCCAGAAGCATCGCCATCGCCAGCCGGTGTGATACCGCGGTTTAAGCGCTTTACTTTGACAGGTATTTTTACCATCAGCCCAGAGGTAGACAGTCTGATGGCGTTCATCCCGATGGGTGATGCAGCAAAACTGCTGCGTCTGCCAGAAGGGGCGCAAGGCGTGCGTATGAAGCTCAATGATATCTTTACTGCGCCGATTGCCGCAGAAAAAGCCGCTGCTATTTCTCCTCAGCAGTTGTTCCCCAATGATTGGACGCAGACGCACGGCAATCTATTTGGTGCAATTCAGATGGAAAAAGCCATGGTTGGTTTGCTACTATTTTTAATCATCTTAGTTGCCGCTTTCAACATTGTCTCAAGTCTTGTGATGCTCGTCACTGACAAAAAAGCAGATATTGCCATTCTAAAAACCTTTGGTGCGTCTCCTCGTTTGATTACCCAAGTCTTTATGGTACAAGGCGTGGTCATCGGTGTGATCGGTACCGTTGCTGGTACGATATTGGGTGTGATATTCGCACTCACCGTCAGTGATATTTTAGGCTTTATTAATCAAGTCTTTAATTTGAATCTGTTTGATGCTTATTTTGTGAATTATTTGCCGTCAGAGTTGCGTTTACTTGACGTGGTATTCATTACAGGTGCCTCATTTATATTGAGCTTTTTGGCAACGATTTATCCAGCACGCCGAGCGGCTAAAATTCAGCCTGCCCAGACACTACGTTATGAGTAATTCAATCGCATAAATAAAATAAAGGAAGCGCTATGTCTGCCATTTTAAAGGCGACCAATATCAATAAAATATATGATGAGGGAGCCGTTAGTACGCAAGTTTTGACGGGCCTCGATCTGACAGTTCATGCTGGTGAGCGCATTGCTATTGTCGGGACCAGTGGTTCAGGAAAAAGTACCTTGCTACATTTGCTTGGTGGTTTAGATACGCCCACGAGTGGTGAAGTCTGGTTACATGGTCAGTTATTAAATAGCATGAATGAGACCGAACGCGGCGCGATGCGCAACAAGCATTTGGGTTTTATTTATCAGTTTCACCATTTGCTAGCAGAGTTTACCGCAGTCGAGAACGTTGCGATGCCTTTACTGATGCGTCCAGAAGTATCAACGACTGACGCTCGCAAGCAAGCGATTGAGATTCTCGAAAACGTCGGTCTAGATCATCGGTTGATGCACAGACCGGGTGAGCTATCAGGTGGTGAGCGTCAGCGTGTGGCGATTGCGCGCGCACTAGTTACCAAGCCTTCGCTTATCTTGGCGGATGAGCCAACTGGTAACTTGGATTATGACAATGCGCAAAGTGTCTTTGCATTGCTATCAGAGCTACAAAGCACGATGCAAACAGCACTTTTGATGGTGACACATGATCGCAACTTGGCGGCGCTTGCTGATCGTCAATTATTGCTACGTAATGGTCATTGGGAACAGTATTAACGTCTATATATGTTGAGATTTTCAGATGAATATAAGTGTCATAAATTGGCACTTATAAGGGTTGTCCTAACGAAATATATTGTTGTATTATCAAGTAAATATCTCATAGCAAAAGATATAAAAGCTTGATTAACTAGCTGCTATATCTATTTTATAGGACTCCGAATAATGAACAAAGATGACAATCCAATCGCCGCTTTTGGCAGTGCTGAAGAAGGCGATGAGCCGTTAAAGCCTTATATCGATCCAACCTTGTTTGACACCATCGATAGACAAGAACAAAAGGATCTTATCACCCCCGTGTTTGATGCGATCACTTTGGCTGGGGTTGACTATGATTTAAAGGTTCAAGACAGCGCGACAGGTAAGCGTTATACGCTCTGTAAAAACGACGAGGTTATTGAGATCGTCTCTATGGATAAAGATTTTACGGATAAGCTTATAGATGCCATAGAAAGAACCAAAGAAGAGTGATAGCTATTGCTTCAGACGCTGACGTTGATACTGTTTAATATTAATACCGTTTAATGATGTTAAACGGTATTAATATTTAGGCGATTTATCATCAGGTTTTTGCTGACGTTTTTGCCAACTTACGACCGTCTTGTAACGCCAAATCGCTTTAAAAGCAAGTCCACAAATGATGCTGGTTATAACCGCTAAAATCGTTAGCCCTATACAAAATGCTGTAAGCGATACAGTGCCCTTATAAGTAATAAAAGGGTTGGCGCCATCTGATAATGCCCATAAGCTAAAATCAGCAATCATTCTGCCGATAAAGCGCAAACTGATCACTGGTGCATCAATGATTTTTGCCCCGATATAATACCCAGCATAAAAGATAGGCAAGCTGGTGACTGGATTGGTAATCCACGTCAGACCGAGAGCCATAGGCACATTGGCTCGAAAAATAAGTGAGCCAATCAAAGCCAGCAACATCTGTCCTGGCAGTGGAAAAAATGCGCTAAGCACGCCAATATAGACTGCTTTATTTAAGCTATGGCGGTTGAAGTGCCATAACCGAGGATCTGCCAAATGCGGGGCGAACAGTTTTAGGGTGCGACTTTCTAGGATTTTTTCCGGTGTAGGAAGCAGGTCTTTTAGACGTTTGTGGGGCACAGTATCGCCTTTAATCGTTAACGACAGTCCGCTCAATTGTATTGATGGGCTGGTATAAAGTAATATTATGGATAAAAAATACCGATGAGAATACATAGAGTGGTGATGGTAGAAAGCCATCATTTTAATATGCCTCATCAGTATAGGGTAATATAAATATAAATGCTATTGCCTCACAGATATGATGCTTCAGTCGCTTCTAAAATGTCGATAAAAATGGCTGCTTTGGCGCCTTATTATCATCAATAACTGGCGTTAGCTGCATTATAATATTTTGCTCATCAAGCAAGGAGTGCTGGTGTATTGGTTAGTTGGTAGCCTAGTAATTATTGCTATGATGGGTGTGTTGGCAGTTGCAGATAATGTGGCGATGCCGATCGACATGCCTTTATTGAATGTGGTCAGCGCCACAGGTTTGCTTTGGTTGCTTGTCATATTTACTATTATTCTGCTTAGTGCTACTCAACTTAATAGCCCTTCAGTAAATACTCAAAGTACCAATAAAACGCGTTCTGTCAGCTCACCTAATGATGTTAAATTGTCACTTTTTAGCAAATACTTCTTATTTGGTCTATTAGCCATTGGGTTGGTCGTGGGTAGCGCGCTACAAGCGCTAGTTGCACATCAGCAAGCCGAAACGACCAAAATCACTGACTCTATACGTGTACAAGCACTCGTTCGTATCGAAGGGATAAGTGACAGTGTATATGATGCCAGTACAGATAGCGGCTATCGACAAGTAGCAGTGGTCACGCATTTAATGCCATTAGTCGCTGAGTTGACTCCCCAAGATTTGGCAGATAGTACAAGGAATTATTCGAAGGAAGAAAATAATAGCCTAAGTAAAAGCTATAGTGACAATTTTGAAAAAAAACCCAATAATCATATCGAATACCGAGTATTGCTCAATGCCTATCCAAAAAACACATCAAATAATGACTCGTTCTCAAATTTAAATGATTTGCAGCCAGGCGATGAGCTATTTATGAGCTTGGCACTGGTACCATTGTCTACCTCCAAGCAAGCAATAAGCAACCCGTCTGGTTTTGATGGTTATCGCTGGTTGCGAGGTCGACACATTGATGGTGTGGCAAATATACTGGCGGTTAGTGCGTTGACTGTCAGCAAAAGCAATAACGATGAAGCTTTACAACAAGCATCGACGTCTGACTCTTATTTCCAGCGATTTCGTACTCGTATTGATATAGGACGTTGGCAATTAAGAGATCATTTCTATAGAGATTGGCCTGCACAAACCACAGCAGAGCAGCAGGCCAGAGCTGTCACATTGAGTTTGCTCACAGGTGACCGTAGCTTGATCAATCGCGACACCAAGGATCTATATCAACTGGCGGGTATCTCGCATTTGCTTGCAATATCAGGGACACATGTACTGTTTTTAGCCATTGTATTGGGCGGCGCCGTTGTGTTGCTATTCAATCGACTGTGCCCAGTGGTTTATCGCTATATGCCACGCTGGCAAGTGCGTTGGTGGGTAATGATTGGTGCTGCTTTTATTTATGCACTATTTACAGGTTTTGATGTGCCTGCTGCACGTACGGCGTGGATGCTACTGGCTATCGGCTTGGTGAGATTGACATTGCTACCTATCAGTACCATGCGTGTGTTGTTAGCATTAGCTGTCTTGATGGCATGGCAAGATCCGTATGTATTGTGGCAGGCAGGGTATTGGTTGTCCTTCATCGCAGTGGCGCTGTTGCTCAAATACGAAGATACCTCGTATCAGCATACTACAGAGGCTTTGAGATCATCGTACGACGAGCATAGGAGTAAGGGCGATAGAGTGCTCTATCATGCTCTGCGAGCTGGACGGCGTATGTTCAAGCTACAGTTTTGGTTGTTTCTGACGTTATTGCCTATTACGCTGCTCTTATTTGGTAAAGCATCATTGTGGGGACTTATTGTCAATTTATTTGCGATTGGGCTGTTTGGGTGGGTGATTGTACCGCTCAATCTGTTAGCAGGGCTTTTTTACCTGTTATCACCCACGATAGCTGACAGCATTTGGTCTTTAGTAAGTGCCATCGTCGGCAATCTACATGAGTTGATTGGTTGGCTGACATCATTACCAGCATTAACAGACGCATGGTTGTATACGCCAGTTAATATGGCGATATTGCTCATGGTGTTGTTAAGTATAGTACCTTGGCTTTTGCCAAGAGGGCTGCTCAGTCGCTGGTTGGCACTGCCTCCACTGACGCTGTTAATGATGACGGTGTATGCCAATCAGCAGTCACTTGTAACAGTACCGACGTTATATATTTTGCCAACGGGTGATCCCTATATCAGTGCAGCCTTGCTACAATTCCCTTTACATAACCAAAGCGTTAGTAACAGTAAGGATAGATCTTCACTTGCGAAAGACAATACCAGCTGGCTATTTTTGGCCGATCATAGACCAACCGCAACACAGACCATGCCAAGCAATCTCACAGCGGATAAACTATCTGTATCTTTAGAGCAGCAACTGGGCAGTTTGTCAGTTGATAAACTAGAAGGCATCATAGTGCAGAGCAGTAGCACTGTACTGACTGACACGTTGAATGCCAGTGAGCAAAATATGGTCGTTAGCGCCAAAAATTCTGAGTTATTACCGCTGGCAGTTGCGCAGTTAAATCAGCAGCTACCTGTCAGTCAATATTGGCAAGCGGGACGCTCCGAGCGTTGGTCTGCATTCCAGCAAGCCTCTAAAATAGCAGCTCAGTCTAAAGGTAAGACGAATATCAGTGCGCAAGGATGCGAGCAAGGCAAAACATGGCAGGTGGCTAGTGGTGATTTATCCATCCAAGCAATGACAGGCTGGAGCGAGATAGGTGATACTAGCGTGTGGGACTGTACAATTGCGATTGATAGCAGCGTACCTATACAAGTTCTAAGATACAACGCAGCCGATCCGCTAAAGTCATTATCTGTAAACTCTCAAACGAAAATAGCAGATAACCAGTTAGATACGGATCACAAAAACTCGTCTCTATCACGGCTTGTTTTAGACACTGATACCCATCCACGCGTTTGGCAGATGTGGTCATTATTATGTTCAGCTGATTCGAATAACGACAGCATGAGGTTTAAAAATATCACATGGCTTGGTCATAGTGCATCACAGATGACAACTGATGTC
The DNA here is from genome assembly GCF_024085615.1 of Psychrobacter sp. PSP. NCBI lineage: Bacteria > Pseudomonadati > Pseudomonadota > Gammaproteobacteria > Moraxellales > Moraxellaceae > Psychrobacter > Psychrobacter sp. PSP. The sequence continues at coordinate 64,364 of NZ_JABLTF010000014.1, read as the reverse complement.
ATAAGTCGTCAAAGCATCAATGATATTATCACCTACGATGACAAACCTTTAGAAGCGTCTTTATCGCTGAATATAATGGACAACGGTGTTGACGCAGAAGCGATGAGTCCTTAAAAATATTGCTTATACTCGCAGTGTTACAATATGGTGATATTTCACAGTTATACTATTGAACCATTATCGAAATACCACCATACTTACCAGCTTATTCATACCGATAAGTGATGTGACGATAAGATATTTATCTTTTGCGGTCATTATCAGTATCATCTTTTTATTGTTTTAGATTGTTTCTGACTTAGGAAGTTATATGCCCAACTGGCCACCAGACCCAAACAAACGTCCTGATAATTCGGCAAATCAGCCAACGCCAATGCAGCAACCAAACGCGCCGAGCGGACAAGAGTGGAAAGTACTGGAAAACACCTTATTAGCTAGTGTGGTTGAGCAGCGCCGTGCTCGTCGCTGGAGTATTTTCTTTAAACTGTTGACCTTTGGTTATATATTATTGATATTTTTGACCATAGGTCGCGGATGTAGTGGTTCGCCAACAGGTATGGATGCCGTTGATACTAGCTCGCCGCATTTGGCAGTGGTTGAGCTGCAAGGTGTGATCAGTAATGATGATGTGGCCAACGCTTACGATGTCAATGAGGCATTGACAGACGCTTTTGCAAATAGTAACTCTAAAGCGGTGGCGTTAGACATTAACTCACCTGGTGGCTCACCGGTACAGTCTGATGAAATTTGGCAGACTATGATGGATCTGCGTAAAGAATATCCCGATAAAAAGCTTTATGCTGTTATCGGTGATATTGGTGCTTCAGGTGCTTATTATATCGCCTCTGCCGCAGATGAGATCTATGTCAATCCATCGAGCTTGGTTGGTTCTATCGGTGTCATTATGCCAAGTTACAATGTCAAGGGCCTAATGGACAAGGTCGGCGTAGAAGATCGTACTATCACTGCGGGTGAGTACAAAGACATCTTGAGTTTGTCGCGCCCATTGACTGACTACGAAGAAAAACATGTCGAAGGTGTGCTTGCTAATACGCACAAGCATTTCATCAATGCCGTCAAAGAAGGCCGCGGTGATCGCTTGAAAAATCCTGAACAAAACAAACTGTTTTCAGGACTGTTTTGGACCGGTGAGCAATCTATCGAGTTAGGTTTGGCAGACAAAACGGGCAGTATTACAAGCCTCAGTAAACAATTGGATCTTGATACGATCATCAGCTATAGCCCAACCGATCCGTTCCAAATGTTTATGGATCGCTTTGCGGTACAATTGGGTGCAGGCATTGGCTCTAGCATGAGCCTTGATGGGTTTTTGCCCCAAGAAGAAGGTAATGCAAAAATGCGTTAAGCGTTTAATATTTTAGATATACTGTGTATGATTGTTGAGGCTGAGCATATAATTATGCTCAGCCTCAATTGTATATAATGCTAAAAACTACCTTAATATGAAAGACAGTTGAATTATTAAAAATAATATATAAACCATCCCACGAGAGCCTGTTATGAGTGATGAAATCAATTTGCAGACCTTTGCTGCGCTACCTGTCTCCAAGATAACAAAAAAGCCTGTGCTACATTTTGCCCATGCCAATGGCATGCCAAGTGCTGTCTATGAGCCGTTTTTTGCAGGATTGTCCGCATTTTTTACGATTGAATATATTGCCATGTTGGGTGACACGCCGGATTATCCCGTGGATAATCATTGGCGCAGTCTGACGCAGCAGGTGATCGATAGCGTAAAAACTGCCTGTGAGAAGCATAGCGTCAGTCAGGTGGTGGGCGTGGGTCATTCACTTGGCGCCATGTGTACCTTGCAAGCAGTGTACCGTGAGCCTAAGCTGTTTGCTCAAGCAGTGCTCATGGATCCGCCTTGGATTTATGGCAAAGTTAGCTTGTTATGGCATTTGGCAAAGACAGTAGATAAATTGCCTCTTACGAGTAAGCGTTTGATGGATAAATTGTCACCAGCGGGTATCTCTAAGCATCGCCGTGATGTGTGGGACAGCCGAGCAGATGCGTACGAAAAAATGCGGCACAAAGGATTTTTCAAAAACTTTGATGAGCGCAGCTTCCAAGGCTATATCGATCATGGCTTGCATGAGCGCGCGGATGGTAAAGTGACACTGGCCATTCCTAAAGCTAATGAAGTAGAAGTGTTTCGTACCAATCCTTCTTGGTATTGGCTGACGCCCAATCGTGGCCCCAAAGTGCCTGTTACCTTGATTATCGGTCAAGACAGTATCTTTTTGAAACGTCGGTTTCCCCAACAGATAAAGTCGCGCTTGGGCATACCTTATGAGACTCATGAAGGGGGGCATATGTTCCCACTTGAGCACCCAGAGTCTGTATCGCAGCAGGTACTAGAACTGATTAAGCGGCAACTATCAAAATAAAAGCAACGTATCGTTATGTAGGCTTGTGTCTAATACAAGCTGACAGCGTATTTTTTAAGTGACATATATATGCCAAAAAACGTGACAGCTTTACCGGATATCGCAACCTCGTCTGAGCGTCCGCCATTATTTTCACGCGTTGGTACATTTATGCTGACGGTAGGGATGGTGCTTGCGTTTTTTATCAGTCAATTGGTAGGCGTCTATATCGCTGGCAAGCTGGTATTACCTGCGACCAAAAATGCTTCGATGGGCGATATCTTCTTTTTTGGCAGTAACGATGGAACAGTCGTGAGCTTATCAATACTCATAGGCTGTGTGCTGCTGATGACAACCAGTGTTCTCATTATTCGTATAAAAGGCGGGGAATGGCGACAGTATTTAGCATTAAAGCCGTTTTCATTTACGGTAGGTATGGGCATGCTAGGATTGCTGTTGATATTTATGATAGTCAGTCAGGCGCTGACTTATATGCTGGATATGACGCCGCTGGTATTTGTCGACCCTCTATATCAGTCTGTTAGTTCAGTGTGGCTGCTGGTCTTTGCAATGGTCGTCGTTGCACCTATTTACGAAGAAGTGATCTTTCGTGGCATATTATGGTCAGCCATCAAAGAGCAGTTCACCGCACCGTCATACTCTGTGCAGCACGGTGCGATAGTAGCAAGTATCGTGACCAGTTTGATATTTGCCACTATCCATGTGCAGTATGGCATTTATGAAATCAGTACTATTGTGGTTTTGGCATTCATATTTTGTTATGCACGTATCAAGTCAGGGTCGCTATTACTGCCAATCGTACTACATATCGTTAATAATGGCGCAGCAATGTGGCAGTATCTTGCGCAAGCGGCGTAGATAACATGCTAGCCACGACAATGGCTAGCATGTGAATTCTATCAAGCCAGTTATATCAGCATTTAGCTATGCGTCAGGATTTAACAATAATACTTCATCGGCTGCTCGTTTAATGTCATCGAGCGTGAGCTGAGGTTTGCCGCTCAATGCTTGCCGCCATTTGCGTGCACCCATCAATCCTTGAAACAATCCTAGATAATGCCGTGTCATCGTGGGTAGTGCTTCGCCTTTGGCGATTTGTTCTTGTAGATAAGGGTAGAGCTGCTCTAAAATCTCTGAGCGCTTAGGTATTGTTTCGGGTGCTGCCTCGTTCCATAAGCTATTGGCCTCTGCTAATAGATACGGGTTGTGATAAAACGCCCGACCAATCATCACGCCATCGATATGTTGCAAATGCATTTTTATGTCTTCAATGGTATCAATACCGCCATTGATCTCAATATCAAGCTCAGGAAAGTCTTGTTTTAGACGATAGACATCCTCGTAGCGTAGCGGTGGTATCTCGCGGTTTTGCTTAGGACTCAGCCCTTGTAGCCACGCGGTACGTGCATGAACGATAAAACGCGTACAGCCAGCCGCCGCAACGGTCTGCACAAAATCCACCATAAACTCGTAACTGTCAAAATCATCGATACCGATACGGTGTTTGACCGTCACGGGGATATCGACTGCAGCTTGCATGTGCTTGACCAAGTCAGCCACCGTTTTTGGCTCTGCCATTAGACAGGCGCCTATCTTGTTGTGTTGCACACGATCAGAAGGGCAACCAACATTGATATTGACTTCATCATAGCCGTATTGCTGAGCAAATTCGGCGCATTGTGTCATCTCACTGATATCTGCTCCGCCAAGCTGCAATACCAGTGGATGCTCAAGTGTGTCAAAGCGTAGGTGACGTGCGCGGTTACCGTGTATCAATGCACCGGTGCTAATCATTTCGGTATACAGGTACGTGTGCGGGTTAAATAGTCGCGCAAAGTAACGATAGTCTGTCGTTGTCCAATCAATCATTGGCGCAACGGAGAGGCGTTTGTTGGTCATATCAACCATGGTTATCAAGCCTTAATATCTGTGTCTTAAACAAATGGATAAGGTGCAATGAGATATCTCATTGCACCTTAGTTTTAAACATCGTTCGAATTAGTGACTGATCTATTATTTATAAAATAACATGATCAATCTTTTTGAATTCAGGCAAATTATAGAAATAAAGCCCCATAATAATACCGATAGAGCCCACAAAGGCAATATATAGCGCTGGCGAGAAACTGATGAGTGTCGTGGCGTAACCAAGACCAAAGGGTATCAGCACACCCACGATACCGTAGGTAATATTATAACAAAAAGAAATGCCGGTGAGACGTACATTGGTCGGAAATAGCTGCACTAAAATGGCAGGGATCATGCCCATGATACCGGCACAGAACCCTAGCAATGCATACATGATTAAGATATAGTCGCCACCCGCCTGCAGATGATAAAAGAACGCCAGTGTTTGAGCGATAAGTAAAACAGAACCAATGACCAAAATTTTACCAAAGTTCTCATGGGTCGAGATCATGCCATAAAAGACACAGCCAAGAACCATAAATACGATGCCCAAGCTATGAGAAAAGCTAAACAAATCACTGTCTAAAGTAAAGTTGATTTCTATTAGTTCTGGCAGTAGTAGGACAATGACAGAGGTGATACTAGATATCACTATAGTCAGTACCATACTGACAAAGATAGAATGTTTGCAGCGCTTGAATAATACCGTAAATGGTCTACCTAGATTCTTACCAGTTTTTGGCTTATCTAACGCCAAGAAAAACGGAGTCTCTTTAACCAATCGCCATACCAACAATGGCAGACAGGTTAGTAAGGCGCCAACAAAAAACGGCAAACGCCAGCCATAATCAGTCAGCTGTACGGTGGTCATAAAGTCAGTCAGCCACAGAAAAAACGCATTAGAGAACAGTACACCTACCAAAAAGCTAGCCGTAACGTAGCTACAAGCCACTGACAAATACTGCCGAGGGACATGCTCCGCCACAAATACCCAAGATAGCGGTGTGTAAAGACCAAATGCCATACCTTGTATGATTCTCAGCAATATGAATAACGCAGGTGCAAGCGCACCCCACTGCGCATAAGTAGGCAGACACGCCATTGCGAGCAAGCTACCTGCCGTAACGATTATGCTCAGGAAAAAGGTCGGCTTTCGACCTTTGAGATCACCATAACGCCCGAACACAATACCACCAAATGGCCGAGCCAAGTAACCAATGACAAACAGCCCCATTCCTTGCAGCTTAGCAACCGTAGGATCGTTATTAGCGGGGAAAATAGCAGCTGAGACAATGTCTGCAATGTACAAATAAATCAAGAAATCAAAAAAGATTACAGCGCTGACAAAGCTTACGAATATGACTGTATTTTTGTCTTTTTTAGACATCAGGGCGTATTGAGAACGAGTCGGCATAATAGATCACGCATCCACGGAGTAAAGTGGTCATTAAGACGATCATCGTTTAGATAATCGGCCATGATAAAAACCGGCAAATCAAAGTATATAAACAATGATTCGCCGGAACAGTAATTTTGTGTATTGTAATAAGAACTTTGATTACAGGATTTGGCTTTTAACAAAAGCAAAACTGCACATCCTGCAATTTTAGGGACTATTTAGAAAAGAGTTTACATATTACAGTAGCCAGTCAATGGGTAACCAAGACATAATAGTAAGCCAGATATGATCACTCATATCGACCCGTGGCTCTGACTCGTAAACGACTTCTTTGCCATCTTCCATGGTGTGCCACTCCAAGCTACCGTTGTCTAGCAGCTTAACTTCATAAGCTTGGTTTAGTAAATCATCACTCAGCGCCCCATGCAGCTGTCTTGCCAACTCATCATCATTGATGATGACGCCCATCTCAGTATTGATATTGGCAGAGCGAGGGTCAACGTTGTAGGAACCGATAAACACTTGATAGTCGTCTACCGCAAACGTTTTTGCATGTAGGCTGGTTGATGACTGACTGCGTGCACGCCAGAGTTTATTGTCACGTTTTTCTTCAGCTGCCGTTGATTTTAGCTCGTATATTTTTACGCCTGACCGCAGCAGGCTAGGGCGCCATTGACTATAACCAGAATGAACAGCGGTCACGTCGGTCGCATCAAATGAGTTGGTTAATATTTTGATATCAACGCCAGATTTGGCGAGCTTCACCAAAGTATCGACCCCATCTTTGGTCGGGACAAAATAAGACGAGATGATGGTCAGTTTTTTGGTTGGGCTACCGAGTAACGTACGCAGTTGATGCACCAAGTTGGTCTCAGATGAGACGCTTTTGGACAGCTTGCCAACATCGTCACTCAAAAACTGCATGTCTGTCCAACGAAATGGTACACGCTTGTTGATCAGATCAGTGTCTATCGTCGAGTCTTTGATGGCGGCTTTATAAACCGTCAAGCTACTGCCTTCGTTATTTTCCTCATCTATACCCAGCTTGTCTAATGCCTTCAAAAAATCAGGCGTGACGTCATCGTCGAACTTGGCTAAAGTTTCGATGTCAAACGACAGTGGCGATGACCAGTAACTGGCAAAGCTATTATCAATGTCTGCGACGACTTTACCAATCAGTAAAACATCCAAATCCGCAAACTGGCTGCTTTGATCGTTACTCATGTACTCATTACCGATATTACGTCCGCCGATAACGGTAATCTGTTTATCAAACGTCATGCTTTTATTGTGCATACGGCGATTGATACGCGGCAAACCTGTGACGTAGTTCAATGTTGAAAACTTACGGTGCATTAATGGGTTGATGATACGCACCGCGATATTAGGGTGGCTCGCAAAACGTAATAGGTGCTGATCAAACTTTGCACTGTTATTAAAATCATCCAACAACAAACGCACGATCACACCGCGCTCAGCCGCTTCCCACAAGTCTTTTAATAGCAGTTGGCCAGCCTGATCATTATGCCAAATATAATACTGCGCATCGATATTGCGCGTGGCCATACCTGTTAAGATACTACGGGCGGCAAACGCATTTGCCCCAGTGACGATCGGATGATAGCCTGACAGATCAGGATGAATCTCATTTTGTGCTGTGATGGCGGTCACTAGATCAGTATTGTTGGTTGTAGTCGCTGTATTTTGCTCAATCTTTGGGCTGTCTTCTTGTTGGTATAAAGCATTGACTCGCGCTGATAACGCTTGGCTCTCAGGTAGATGTGGCTGTTTGGGTAGGCTCTGGCAAGCGCTCAGACCTAAAGTCAGCCCAAGTGTCAGACTCAACGATAAGCTGCTTGGTTCTATACTGAACATCGACATAACGAATTTACCTTGATGAGCCTAAATATACTGATAAATAAAATGCATGGATAAGTAATTTACTGAAATTGTTCATCTATTTTTAAGGATGATAGCATTGATTGGACGGTCTATAAAAATATCACCAACGCCAAAATTCAAATCGTCGCTAAGCTTAGCAGCTGTTAGCATATCTGCCTATTATAAATACGTTATTTTTGTTAGGTTTGACGATTGAGTTTATCGTGATTTATTGTCGGTTAAGCGGTTAAGTCTGCATAATGGCTGTCATATTGAACATCCAGTTATTTTAATAGGCAAAATTAATAATTAGAAGTTATCTGAAACCAGATGTGTGGAATAAGTCGGCATGTTATGATAACGCTGATGAATTTGCTTAATAATCAAAAAAATAAGCAGTCCTTTTATACCAACCAAAACAAAGCAACGGAACGTCTATGAGTCAGTCGCAAACGAAAGATGAGAATAATTTGAACCAAAAAAACTCAAACGATGGGTTAGATCCAAACTGGCGTAACGATGCCTTAGATTTAGGATTAGATTACGGTATGCAAACTATCGCCGTGCGCGCAGGTCAGCATCGTACCGATGAGGGCGAGCATTCAGAGCCGATTTTTACGACCAGCTCTTATGTTTATCAATCAGCCGCTGATGCTGCGGCACATTTTGACGGTACAAAGACAGGAAACGTTTACTCTCGTCATACCAACCCAAGCGTCCGTACTTTTGAGCGTCGTCTCGCCGCGCTAGAAAACGGTGAACGTGCGGTTGCAACGGCCTCTGGTATGGGTGCAATCCTGACCATGTGCTTGGCATATCTAAAAGCGGGTGACCATCTGCTCGCTGCCAATCAGTTATTTGGCTCGTCTATTGGGCTGTTTAATAACTATATGGCCAAGTTTGGCGTTGAAGTTAGCTATGTTGATTGCTTTGACAATGAGGCATGGGCCAATGCCGTTCAACCAAACACCAAAGTGATCTATTGTGAAAGCCCAAGTAATCCACTGGCGCAGATTTGCGATATCGGTTATTTGAGCACGCTTTGCAAAGCCAATGACATACTACTGGTCGTTGATAACTGCTTTGCCACGCCAGCATTGCAGCGCCCTCTAGATTTGGGTGCCGATGTCGTTATTCACTCTGCGACCAAGTACTTAGACGGTCAGGGCCGAGTACTTGGCGGGGCGTTGGTTGGTAGTGACAAACTCATGCAAGAAGCGTTTACCGTAGTGCGCTCAGGCGGTATCAGCATGAGCCCGTTTAATGCTTGGGTATTTACCAAGGGGCTTGAAACGCTAAAACTCCGAATGCAAGCGCATTGTAACAATGCCAATCAAGTCGCAGAATTTTTGGTCAATCATCCTAATGTCAGTACCGTACATTTCTCCGGCCTAAGTGACCATCCTGCACATGAGCTCGCCACACGCCAGCATCATATGAAAGACGGTTACGGTGCTATCATGGGTTTTGAAGTCAAAGCATCTGACAGCCGCGATACGAAAGAAGCGGCTTGGCATGTGATTGACTCGACTCAAATGGTCTCTATCACCAACAACTTGGGCGATGCAAAAACCACGATTACGCATCCTGCGACGACCACGCATTTTCGCCTAACCCCTGAGGCGCGTGCTGAAGCTGGCGTGAAAGACGGTCTGATTCGTCTATCAGTCGGTTTGGAAGATGTCGAAGATATTATCAAAGATTTGGCGCGTGGTTTAGACAGTTTGTAAAGATAGCGGTATAATGCCGTCAGTATTTTATTTTACACTTTAAAGTATCCCATTTATTATTATAAGACAAAGAGGCAGCTATGAACATTCAAGCATTGATGCAACAAGCACAAACGATGCAAAAGAAAGTAGAAGCAAACGTTGAAAATGCTAAGAAAGAGCTTGCGAACAAAGAAGTTCAAGCAGAAGCGGGCAGTGGTCTGGTTAAAGTCACCATGACTGGTCGCCATGTGGTCAAGCGTTTGACCATCGATCCAAGTCTGCTAGAAGATGAGCCAGATATGATCGAAGATCTTATCGCTGCCGCTATCAATGATGCGGTGCGTCAAGCGGATGAGCTATACGAAGAAACCATGGCTGGCGCGACCTCAGGTATGGGTCTGCCACCAGGTATGCAAGGTATGTTCTAAGCATTAAATACTTTAGACTGAACACAAAAATGGGGTTGTTATCGGCACGATACGACCCCATTTTTATAGCTACGATTTATAAATTTAGTTAAATAAAGTCAACTAAAGGAAAGCCACTTTGCTTACAGCCAAATTTGATCAGCTGGTCAAACAGCTGCGTATATTGCCAGGCGTCGGTCAAAAAAGTGCCCAACGAATGGCGCTACATTTGCTTAGTAAAAAACGTCCGCAAGGCATGGCGCTTGCCCAAGCACTAGATGAAGCCATGCGCGATATCGTTGAATGTCAGCGCTGTCATAGCTTTAGTGATGAAGCGGTGTGTCCTCTATGCCAAGACCCTAGACGTGATGATGGGCTGCTGTGTGTGGTCGAGACAGCAGCAGATGTGATGGCAATCGAGCAAACGGCAGGGTATCGTGGTCGCTATTTTGTGCTTGGCGGACACTTATCCCCGATTGATGGAATCAGTGCAGATGACTTAAATATTGATCAGCTGGTATGGCGAGTCAAACAAGAGCCTGTTGAAGAGATTATACTGGCAACAGGTACGACGGTTGAAGGCCAGACCACCGCACATTTTATTAGCGAGGCCGTCAGTCGTCATGTCAATAAAGTCACACGTTTGGCACAAGGGATACCGATGGGCGGCGAGCTTGAGTATCTAGATAGTATGACGCTGGGTCAAGCCATGCAAAACCGCTCTTTTTTATAAGGTTTTGCTGACATCAAAGTCTTACCCATTTCATTTCGTGAAATTGTTATAATTGCTTTATTATTGTTCTCCTTTTTCATTTTATTAAGACGCAGTATCGCGTTTTATTTTCTCCTATTTATGCAGGTATCTGCCCGTGTCCAACAACGTTTCAAACGCTTCAGTCAAATCAAACCCTTCTGAGATTACTGATAACTCATCACAAAAAGCAGCTAATACTGAGATGACATCAGTGGCGACACCTTCGGAATCAAATGATGATGCACTGGATGTTGATGCAATTGATATCGATGCACTGTTGGATGTCGCTGATGCTGTTGATGTCACATGGGTGCGTGAGCAGCACCAATTGGCTGAGGTGATCAATGCCTTGGCAACTTGTGGCCGCGTCGCACTAGATACTGAGTTTATCAAACGCGACACTTACTATCCGCGTTTGGCACTCGTACAGTTAAATACGGGTAATCACGTGTATTTACTAGATGCGCCTGAGTTGCAACTGTCTGAGCTGTGGGAGGCCTTGCGCCAAGTCGATGTGGCCATCTGGCATGCTTGCGGCGAAGATTTAGGCATTTTTTATCTGCTATCTGGTTGTCCACCATTGACCAATATTTTTGATACGCAAATTGCGTTGTCTTATTTAACCGGTCAATTACAAATGGGCTATCAGCAGGCATTGGCAGATCAGCTAGATATGCATATCGATAAAGAGCACAGTCAGTCTGATTGGCTCCAGCGCCCGTTGACAGACGAGCAAGAGCAATATGCCATCGATGATGTGCGTTATTTGCCAGCGCTGTATCTCAGTATCGAACATGCGCTTAAGGCACAAGGCCTATACGATTACGTCTGGGCGGATTGTCAGCTCTACGCCAGTGATTTGTATGACTTGCAGCACGTCGAAGATGAAGCGATGTATCTGACGATGGCAGATTATCGCTATAACTCACAGCAAATGGCGATACTCAAAGGGATTGCGACGTGGCGAGAAGAGCTGGCACGTGCGACCAATCAGCCGCGTACGTTTATCATCAAAAAGCAAGCGGTACGCGAGATCGTCACTGAAAAACCAAACAGCATGCGTGAGCTGGCGCACAAAACGACGATGCACCGTAGTATGCTGCGTCTCTATGGTGAAGAGCTGCTTAAGATAATAAGAAACGCCAAAAACCTACCACCTGCCGAGCATCCAGCTTGTCTTGTGCCGCCATATCGCTCAAAAAACAAAATCCTGTCAAAAGCAGTGCAGCAAGCGATTGATGATCACGCTAAGGCTATCGGCATGCCTAGCAGCGTTTTAATGCGCAAAAAATGGCTAGGACAGTTGTATGAAGTGATTGCTCTTGATAAAAATCTCAGCGAACTGCCACAAGGTCTCAAAGGTTGGCGCAATGACTGGGTCGTCCAGACGTTGATTCCAGTGATCAGCAAGCATAAAACTGAATTGCAGCAAGGGATGGGTATTAGATAGCAAATACAGCCAACTCAAAAAATTGATGCCTAATTTCACATTGCTTGTTTTTTAAATCAATTTTTTTTAAATCAATCAATGGCAGCATCAATTTTCTCTCTATCGATAAATGGCCGTTTTGACAATCTTGCTTATACTTTTGCTCGGTCATATCTATTCCATTATTCGCTGTCATCTAGAGCATTTTAGGTATTAAAAATATGCCCTAGCGTTCAAACTCACCATTTTCTAAAAAGTAAATCACTTGCCGAGCCACTTCTTTATCGACCAGCATGCCTGTATGGGTCACAGGCAGTACGATATGGTCGTTGGCGCAGTCAAGACGTGTTTCGCTGACGTAAACTGTACCATCATGAGCACAGTTTTCTGTGGCTGCTGATTCGCTTTCTTTATTCAGTTTGCGATTATGATATTGCAAAAAAGGTTGTCCTAAGCCGCGCGGTTTATCGCCTGCAATCACGCCTATATGAATATGTTCAGGACAGGACGTCGCTGTACCATCGAGCGCATCAGCATAAGATCGTCCTACAATTAAAGGGCTCAAACGCCATACGTAATCCGCGCAAACACTTCCCACATGCGGCGTGCCCAGCGTGACGCAGCGCCCAATTTGCCACTTGGGATAATTGGCCAAAAAATCACGAATAATCAATCCACCCAAGCTATGACCGACCAAATCTATTGGCTGATCAGGGTTGTGGTTGGCACTCAGCCACTCATGTAGTCGCTGGCTGTTGGTTTTGATACCGTCGCGCATGCTGCGATAGCTGTATTGATGGGTGGCAAAACCTTGCGCTTGTAAACGCTTCGCTAATGGACGCATCATCCAAGTCGTTTGATGCAAACCATGTATCAAAATCACAAGGTTTTTTCGTTTAGGCGCTTTTTGTGCCATGTCTTTTTGTTGCATAACAATATCCAAATGAGTAGCATTATAAGATTTTTTTATCGACGCTTGTTTATAAAAATGAGCGGATAGACAGACATCTTATATTAGCGCTTTAGGGGTAAGGGTTGTCAAATTATCTAAATTTTTAATTTCAATATTAGCTATTTTTTCGCTGTCAGGTTGTACTACTTATAGTGAATTCAGTATAAAAACGATACAGTGGGACTGGGATAAATTTTACGCAGCATCGAGCAGCGTAGGCACAGCACGAAAGGAGAATTTAGACCAGTTCCACCTTGATATATAATGTATCTGTTTTATTTAGGATTGACTATATAGAGTAGATAGAGCACTAATTGTTAAGGTGGAGATGCCAGAAATGATAGTAGTAAGCGAACCTATACCAGCTAAGACACCTCTACAAATTGCTACTTGGTCCCCAACTAAATATGATGGTCGATTTACAGCGATGACAGCGGGATATTTGACAGTTATTAATAACTATCTTGCTTTAACTAGAGATAATGAAGAAGTAATGACACAGGACAATACTCTTTTATTAGTATTAGCGAATACTTTCTTTTCGTGGGAGGCGGATAAAGAGATTATGTTATTTGAAGGTAAGTCCTATAAGGTCGGCGATGCGCTTTATCTTGGTGGTGCGGCGTTTACTTATCCCAATGCTAATATTACAGATCAGATAAAAGTGAACTGGATAGACTGTGGCTTGAATAAAGGATGGTTGGGCGGTTAAGTCTCATTGATAGTGTCAAAATTTAACAATGCATGCATAAAACAAAACCGCCAAATCAGCGACTGATTTGGCGGTTTTTTATAAAATAAACGAGCAGTTATCGAAAATGATCATTACATATAGTTTTCGATACTTGGGCAAGAACACATAAGGTTCTTGTCACCGTACGCATCATCGACGCGTGCCACACTTGGCCAGAACTTGTTTGCACGGATGTAAGGCAGTGGGAACGCAGCAGTCTCACGGCTGTATGGATGCGTCCATTCTTCATTAGTAATCATAGCAGCCGTATGCGGTGCATTGACCAATGGGTTGTCTTCTAGCGTCCAGTTGTCTTCGCCCGCTTTTGCTTTCATCGCTTCAGCTTTGATAGATTTCAGCGCACTGATAAAACGATCCAACTCCTCGACAGACTCAGACTCTGTGGGCTCAATCATCAGTGTGCCTGCGACTGGGAAGCTCATCGTTGGTGAGTGAAAACCGTAATCCATCAAGCGCTTAGCAATATCGCTTTCAGTGATGCCAGTCTCTTCTTTTAACGGACGAATATCGATGATACATTCGTGAGCCACGCGGCCGTTTTTACCTGTATATAATACAGGGTAGTGGTCTTTTAGCTGGGCGGCTACATAGTTAGCGTTTAGCAGGGCAAGCTCGGTTGCTTTTAGTAGGCCATCGCGGCCCATCATAGTGATATACATCCATGAGATAGGTAAGATGCTCGCTGAACCATAAGGCGCAGCCGATACCGCTGAGCAGTCTTTTTGCGCGTTATGCACAGGGCTTAGCGTATGGTTTGCCATGAATGGTGCCAAATGCGCCTTCATACCGATAGGACCCATACCTGGACCGCCGCCGCCATGCGGGATACAGAAGGTTTTGTGCAGGTTCATATGTAGTACATCAGCACCAACGTCTGCAGGCTGCATCATGCCTACCTGAGCATTCATGTTGGCGCCATCCATATAGACCTGACCACCGTGCTTGTGAGTCAAATCACAGATATGACGGATGCCTTCTTCAAACACGCCATGAGTCGATGGGTACGTGATCATTAAAGCGCCCAAACGCTCGCTGTGCTCTTCACACTTGGCGGTTAAATCCTCAATATCAACGTTGCCGTTTTCATCGGTTTTGACCACGACGACTTTCATACCCATCATCATGGCAGTAGCAGGGTTGGTACCGTGCGCTGACATTGGAATGAGGCACACATCGCGATCGGTTTCGCCCAATGACTCATGATAACGGCGAATCGCGAGCAGACCAGCATATTCACCAGAAGCGCCAGAGTTTGGCTGCATAGAGACATCATCAAAACCAGTGATGGCTTTTAATTGATCTTGTAAGCTATCGATCATCGCAATATAGCCTGTGACTTGGTCACGCGGTGCGAATGGATGCACATTGGCAAACTCAGGCCAAGTAATCGGTAGCATCTCACTGGTGGCATTCAACTTCATGGTGCAGCTGCCTAGTGAAATCATGCTGCGGTTCATCGCTAGATCTTTGTCTTCAAGCGACTTTAGGTAGCGTAGCATTTCATGCTCGGTATGATGCGAGTTGAATACTGGATGAGTCAAGATGTCATCCGTACGCAGGTGTGCGCTGTCAAGTGAGATGCGAGCGGTTTCAGGTAGATCGTGTGACTTGTTGACGAATAACTGAGTCAATACGCCAAAATCTTGCTGATCACTGGTTTCACTAAAGGCAACGCTCAATTTGGTGTCGCTTAGACGCCATAAGTTGTAGCCAACGTTGTCTGCATTTTTAAAGATTTGCGTAGCTAGCTTCTCTGAGCCGCAATCAACCACGACTGTATCGAAGAATTGATCGTGTACCACGCTTAAGCTGCTGTCATTCGCTGCTGTGATGGCATCAGCAAAGGCGGTGGCAAACGCATGGATACGAGTCGCAATACGCTTCACGCCACTTGGGCCATGATAGACGGCATACATACCAGCGAGATTGGCGAGCAATACCTGCGAAGTACAGATGTTTGAGTTGGCTTTTTCGCGGCGGATATGCTGCTCACGCGTCTGTAGCGCCATACGTAATGCGGTATTGCCTTGTGCGTCTTTAGATACGCCAATGATACGACCAGGTGCTGAGCGTTTTGCTTTATCAGAGAATGCAAAGTAAGCAGCATGTGGGCCACCAAAGCCCATTGGAATACCGAAACGCTGTGTGCTACCTAGTGCTACGTCCGCACCCATATCGGCTGGTGATTTTAATAACACCAAGCTCATGATATCACTGACGACACTGACGTAAGTCTTGTTTTCTTTTACGGCCGCGATGACGTCTGTTAAGTCTTTAACGTCGCCTTCTACGCCAACATACTGGAATAGCGCACCGAAATAGTCGCCTGATTTGGCCGTTTCAAAATCACCCACGACCACGTCCCAACCAAAGTATTTCGCACGAGTATTGATGACATCTAGCGTTTGTGGATAGACGCGCTCATCGACGAAGTACTGCGTTGACTTGCTTTTACTTACACGCTTTGACATCGCCATGGCTTCTGCTGCTGCCGTTGCTTCATCAAGCAGTGACGCACCAGCTAATTCAAGACCAGTCAAATCGATACAAACTTGTTGGAAGTTCAGCAATGCCTCCAAACGACCTTGAGCGATTTCTGCTTGGTAAGGGGTATAAGCGGTATACCAGCCTGGATTTTCAAGGACGTTACGCTGAATGACGGCAGGCATACGAACCGGAGAGTAGCCTTGACCGATATAGCTCTTATTGACGGTGATGTCATCTGCCATCGTGCGTAGTTTGGCAAGTGCCGCATGCTCACTCATTGCCACTGGCAAATCCAATTCTTTGTGCAAACGTACCGGCTCAGGCACAGTGTCATTGATAAAGCTTTGCATATCTTTATAACCAACAGCGCTGAGTAGGTCAGCTTGCTTGGTTTCGTTCGAACCTAAGTGGCGATAGACAAATTCAGCTTCGTTGAACAATCCTTGAAAGGTATCAAACGATGGGTTTTGAGAGATAGTCATGACAATCCTTGGTTAAGGGAGTAATAAACAAAATAGCAATTAAGAAAACATTGTGAGCAGTTAAGGAAACACTGTGAGCGGTACGTTATACGTAATGCACAAACTGTTTTTGGTCAAAGCGGAATTGGGTGTTGTAAACGCCATTGTCAGCACGCTCGCCTGCGCCAATCATCATAACGATATGATGGTCGTCGCTAAGATTGAGCAACGCTTTCATGGCAGGCTCATCAAAGCCGCCCATAGGACAGCTATCAAAACCATGAGCACGTAGTGCCAACATTAGGTTTTCGGCAGCAAGCGCGGTGTTATTGGTTGCCCAGTTTTTGGTATCCTCAAAGGTATAGTAAGGCGATTTGAGAGGGCCTTTGACGCGTCTGACCACTTGCGTGGCGCCCCATTTGGCAGCGGATATCACATTGGCAGGACCGCGCAAAAAGTCCAGCGTGACGACTTTGTTGTAGTAGTCTTTCACTTTCTTAGGGACTGGCTGATCAGGGTATTCGCGCAATATTTGCTGAGCATGCTCATGCCAGATGTCGGTGCGAGCAACGATAGCGATTAAGCGCGCCGATGTTTTTGCCGCGTTTTGGTTCATACAGTTTTTGATGGCGCGTTTGCGATTATCAGCATCATCGATAACATAAAACTCCCACGGCTGTAGGTTGCTAGAGTTTGGTGCTAGCATGGCCAAACGCAGACAGTCTGCCAGTACGTCGTCAGGGATGGGCGTGTCAGTAAAACGGCGCACGGAACGGCGTGATTCTACGATATCGCGAAAGGCTTGTAGCTGCGGTGTATGGTTTGGTGTGGCGATGGGGTCTTTATTATCGGTGTTGGTATTCATATTAGGATCCATGCTGAGAATTGGGTTATCAGTTTGCGTCGTTATTGATAGCACGTATTCATTGGAATTCGAAGAGGTGATCAATACGAGTCAATGAGATAACGCTTGAGAGCAATAACATCGGACGATAATGGTTTTTGGTGGTCTATATATAAAGCTGCTTTGTTATCAAAGGCGTCATCTATGAATCAACCTTGCTGATAAGAAAGGGGTATCAAATAGGAGATGTAGATACCCGCTTTTGCCAGTATCTACAAGTTTGGCTGCTATTTTGGTTTGGCTACTGTCTTTCTGCTATACAGAGGTGGTTATTATAATTCGCTTTCGTACTCGTCAGCGGTCATCAGTGCTTCATAGTCAGCGATGTTGTCAGGCTTCACTTTAAAGAACCAGCCTTCACCATATGGGTCAGAGTTGATGATTTCAGGATCATCTTCTAGTGCTTCGTTGATAGCGATGACTTCGCCTGAGATAGGCGCGTATACGTCAGAGGCGGCTTTTACTGATTCAACAACTGAGATTTCGTCGTCAACAGCGATAATATCGCCCACTTCTGGTAGCTCAACAAACACCACATCACCCAATAGGTCTTGAGCATGGTCAGTGATACCAACAGTGATCGTACCGTCGTCTTCTAGGCGCAGCCACTCGTGACTTGCAATATATTTTAGCTCTGCTGGGATGTTGCTCATGGTCTCTCTCCTAAATGATAGAGGTTAATTAACAAAAATAATGGAGGCTGGGCGTGTCGTCGTTTTTATCATTATGTCTAAAACGACAATGCGCTCTAATAATAAGATTTATAAGACCTACGAGTCAAACTGTTGCTTGCCGTTACGGACAAAAGGCAGCTTTAATACGCGTACATCGACGAATTTACCTTTGCCGCGTAGATCGACCTGTACGTGATCATCTTCTGATAAGCTGGCAGGCACGCGAGCAATCGCAATGGAGTTTTTTAGGCTAGGGGAGAATGTACCGCTGGTGATAAGGCCAGTTTGCTCATTGTTAGTGCCCTGATTGATAGTCACTGTCATGCCTTCACGCAATACGCCGCGCGTGGTCAATAGCAGACCTACTTGCTTCATAGCGGTGTTGTCTTCTTTTGCCTGCTTGCGTTTGCTGACCAAAGCGTCACGACCGACAAAGGCGCGATCGTCTTTTAGTGCAAGCGTCCAGCCCATATTGCACTCATAAGGGCTAACATTCTCATCCATGTCATGGCCATATAGGTTCATGCCCGCTTCCATACGCAAGGTATCACGTGCGCCAAGACCGGCAGGTTTGATGCCATTTGTTTTTAGCTGCTCAAAAAAAGCAGGGGCATCATCGGCATGCATAATGACTTCGACGCCATCTTCACCAGTATAGCCAGTACGAGCCACAAACCAATCGGTGCCTTCGATATCGGTCAAGTCAGCGCCAACGAAAGGTTTTAGCCCAGCTAAGGTATCTGCCCAGTTTGGTTTGGCTTGAGCCAGTTTCTCAATAGCATTTGGCCCTTGAACGGCGAGCATGGCAAGCTCAGGACGCTCGGTAATCGCAATATCAAAGCCTTCAGCGACTTTATTAAACTGTGCTAAGTCTTTGTCACGAGTGGCTGCATTGGAGACGATACGGTACTCAGTTTCCTCTGCATTCATCAGATAGACGATCAAATCATCGATGACGCCGCCTTGCTCATTGAGCATGCCAGAGTACAGCGCTTTACCAGCGGTAGTGAGTTTGTTGACATCATTTGCGAGTAGTTTTTGGAGCCATGCTTTAGTATCTGCGCCTTTGATATCTGTGACAACCATATGTGAGACATCAAACATACCGGCATCTGTCCGTACCGCGTCGTGCTCTTCGATTTGTGAACCGTAATGAATTGGCAATTCCCAACCAGAAAAATCGACCAATTTGCCCTCACTATCAAGATGAGACTGGTAAAAAGGGGTGCGCTTAGGGGTTTGGGTGTTGCTAGAGTCTTGAGAGTGGGTATCAGTCATAACAAATCCTTATGTGTACATCAGTCGTACTCGATAGAGTAGAGTGGTGTGCAACGTAAAAGTAGCGAGAAGCAATATTGCAAGGCGCAATATTACATCAAAGGGTGACACAGAAAGCAAAGATAAAGACGTAGGCCAAACAGACGCTGAACGTCGGTTTAAGCTAAAGCCCTATCTGTCCTGTGACCTGAGATTTTCAACACGCCTCATTTGTGAGCAATTATATAAAGCTCCAATGAATGATTGCGTATTTTCTCCCCTTCGGTGGGTAAGACGTCGTCCGTTCTTACCACTCTCCAGATTTGTTATGTCTGACGTTTGATAAAGTAGTGCGCTATGAGCGTGATGCTAGCAAACACTACCAAACAACAGTGACATGTGTTTTTCAGTCCTTTTACCTGAGCGATTGGCAGGGTGGATGCGCCTTCGGTGGTCGTATGGCAGTTGTCAGTTTGTATCACCAATAGGGTTTGATACAAAATCTGTGCCGACAGACTCTCTCCTGAAAAACGCTTTTATTATGAAAGGTTCAAAGCGCTTTTACAAGTCATCACCGCCATTAAAACAAATAAATTTGGCAAAAATGTGTGCTCATTAGGACATTTGCTCACCAAAGACGCTTAGCAAGATAGTGTTTTTTATCTCTATCAGCCGTTTTGAGAATCAATAAAATGATGTATGGGCGCAAAAATTACCATAGCAACACGCAAAGCGACTACTGGTGTTTGCCTGAAATATGCTAACCTACGACCATAGTTTCTGATAGGTGGTTTTTATGCATTGCGATATTTATAAATTTCCCAAACATGACGACATGTATGTATATATTGCGCGCCCTGAATATCCTGATGATACCGATGAGATCAAAGATTGGCTTGGCGTACTGCCAAAGGACTTTCGTGCAGGGTTGGGCCGTAGCCAGTTTGTCATGCATCTTGATTTGGCGGCGACGCCCACTCTGGCGCGTGTTGATAAAGAAGAAGTACTGGCAAAGCTAGCGTCCCAAGGTTATTTTGTGCAGATGCCACCGCAAGATGTCATGCGCCGCCAAGCAGAGCTACGCGCTCGTGAAGCGCAGGACAATATCTACGACTAGATACATTTTACCACTAGATAACATTGACGATTGGTACGCTTATTGATAAGACGGTTGTGGCAAGATGATTGAGAGAATGGTCTTTACAATGCCATGGACAAAACACTCATGACACATTTGGTCACATGCATTTGGGTAGAAAGTCGTGATAAACTGACACCCCATGACATCCACATAAAAAAATACAGATAGAAACGCACATGATGTGTGCATCGATACTGTATTTGATCTTATTTTGGTACGACAGAACGCACCATACACTGCTAGGCACATAACGTGTCAACGGTGATAAACGCAGGTAGTGAAACACGTATGGATTGGTTAAAAAATATTTTGCACAGCTTACCATTAGAATCTATTAGTGACATTCTCGGTGAGATTGCTATTTGGTGGGGCCAAATGGTGAAAGATGTACCGCCCGCCGATTTGCCAATGTATGCGTATCTTGGTGGTTCCATTTTGGTATTGGTGTTATGGTTGCTAGTCGCTCGCATATTGCCAAAACCACTGGGCGGTATGAGTTGGATGATACTGTTTGCAGTGTTATTGGCACCCGGCACAGCGCTTGGTGACTCTAGTGAAATTGCACCAGCCAGTATCAGCGTCGTCTACGCTGTTATGATGAAGGACTTTGCAGGCGCGATTGCCAATATGCTGCCAATATTGGTGGTACTGGTCATCGGTTTGTTTATCGGTTTTATGTGGCAGCTGATACGCGGCGCATTCGCATCGAGCTTGGACAAAGCCCGCAGCCGTACGGCAGAGGATACGCAAGCGACAATGCAACTGACGACCGGCAGTTATTTGGCAGAAGGTTCTACGTTGACTGAGCAGTCTGATGATACGGCCCTAGCCGCTAAGCCTGAGAGCAGTAATACTAAAAGTCATGTTGACTTAAAAAAACAGAATGGCTTGTCTAAGAATACTGATGCTGACAATCGCTAAAACGCTGAAGTCTGTTTGTACGGTGTAATAAATAAGCAGGCGAGCCAGTAAAGTAATCGAGTAATGATAAAAAAAGACACCCATGCGTGTCTTTTTTTATGCCAAATCGTCTGGCAACCTTATGAATTATTGAGAATTATGAGAGGCACCCAACCATTGCTCACAAAGGCGAACGCATGAGTATTTTGGCAATGCCTCAGGCTGTGCTAATCTAATTTATCTTTTATTCATTATCAAATTTTTAGTTCTACTTATTTATAACCATATATTCATAACAATTTATCTATAACAACAATCGAGACCTGATTATGAACAAGCAAACCTTTACCGGCACTCAAAATTATATCGCCACAGACGATTTACAACTGGCAGTGAATGCGGCCATGACATTACAAAAGCCGCTCCTTATCAAAGGTGAACCTGGTACGGGCAAAACCTTACTTGCCGAAGAGGTTGCTGAGAGTCTAGGGATGCCACTGATTACGTGGCACATCAAGTCGACGACTAAAGCCGAGCAGGGTTTATACGAGTACGATGCGGTATCGCGCCTACGTGACTCGCAGTTGGGTGATGACAAGGTTTATGAGATTGGCAATTACATCAAGCCGGGCAAGCTGTGGGATGCCTTCACTAGCACCGAGCGCAGCGTACTACTAATCGATGAGATCGATAAAGCCGATATCGAGTTCCCTAATGACTTGCTGCATGAGCTCGATAAGATGTCGTTTTATGTGTATGAGACGGGCGAGACCATTACCGCCGCGCAGCGTCCAGTAGTAATCATTACATCAAACAATGAAAAAGAGCTGCCCGATGCGTTTTTGCGTCGTTGCTTCTTCCATTACATCGACTTTCCAGAAGAGCAAACCATGCGCCAAATCATAGAGGTGCATTTCCCCGATATTCAGGAAAAATTGGTCAACGACGCGTTGGATATATTCTACAAGCTGCGCAATATCCAAGGCCTTAAAAAACCACCATCAACGTCTGAATTGGTCGATTGGTTGACGTTATTGCTCGCTGATGACATGGCGCAGGATGAGTTAGAAGAAAACTTACGCGGCGAAAAATCCATTCCGCCATTATACGGTGCATTGCTGAAAAACGAAGCCGATGTGAATTTACTACAGCGTTTTGCCAATATGATGCGTCGTTAAGCGCGTCTAAGTGTTCAGTGCTTTTTTTGTTTTACGTCAATCAGTGGTGCGTCTCTTATGTTCATAAAACTATTCTATACCTTGCGGACTTACGGCGTACCAGTCAGTACGCGTGAGCTGCTTGATCTTAATGCCGCGTTAGATAAGGGCCTGATGATGCAGCCGCATCCTGAAGATCCAGCACTGGCGACTTTTGCGAGCCGTGAGGATATGTATCGGCTGATTCGGCTGTGCATGGTCAAAGACGAGCGCCATTTTGATAAATTTGATCGGGCAATGGCAGACTATTTTGAAGGGGTGGATAGCCTTGATATGGATGCGCTGTTGGCTAAGCTGACCGATGTGCCTAAAGAATGGCTCGATCTAAAGCTCGATCCAAAAAACTTAACCGAAGAGCAAAGACGCCTGCTCAAAAAATACGGCTCGCTTGAGGAGCTGATGAAAGCGTTAGAGGAGCGGTTACAAGAGCAAAAAGAGCGTCACCAAGGTGGTAGTAAATGGGTGGGGACAGGTGGCACCTCGCCATTTGGTGCTTATGGCGACCATCCAGAAGGGGTGCGCGTCGGCGGTGAATCGCGTAAACGTAGCGCGGCGAAAGTCTGGGAGCAGCGTAAATATCGCAATCTTGATGATGATAATCAACTTGGTACCCGCCAAATCCAAATGGCACTACGCAACCTACGTCAGTTTGCGCGCACAGGCAGCGCTGACGAGCTCGATATTCATGAGACCATTAAACGTACTGCCAAAAAGGGCGTGCTTGACATACATATGCAAGCCGAGCGCCGCAACCGTGTCAAAGTATTAATGCTATTTGACGTAGGCGGTAGTATGGATATCCATGTTGAAGCACTTGAGAAATTGTTCTCTGCGGCAAAGAATGAATTTAAAACATTAGAGTTCTTTTATTTTCATAACTGCCTATATGACTATGTATGGAAAGACAATAATCGTCGCCATAGCGCACTGATGCCAACGTTTGAGCTACTCAATAAATATGGGCGCGAGTATCGCGTCATCTTCGTCGGTGATGCATCGATGTCGCCCTATGAGCTGATGACCGTGGGCGGTAGTGTCGAGTATATGAACAATGAAGCCGGTATTGTATGGCTAAGGCGTGTACTTGATCATTTTGATAAAGTGGCGTGGCTCAATCCTGAAACCCCAAGCTATTGGCAGTACACGCAAACCATCGTTGAGATCAAAAAGCTATTCGAAGATAAGATGTATCCGATGACCTTGCATGGTGTTGAGGAAATGACCCAGTACATGGCGCGGTAGTATTAGTCTACATTGGACGAGTAATATGAAAAAAGCACTTAAGACGATGTGATCGTTTTAAGTGCTTTTTTATGTTAATTTAAATGCTTTTTTATGTTAAGTAGTGCCAATTTTGAGAAGGCATATTAGTGACAAATGCTATGGTGACGATAGATGCTAGCTTTTGTTTTCAACCAGTCCAATCATTACGCCCATCTCTTTTTTGTCTTGCTTATCGATACTGGGTGCATACAGTGCTGAGGCAATGCCGCCATCCAAAAACAGCGCATTTGGACAATCTAACTCGTCTTTGAATAGAGTCGCAAACTGATAAAACGTCACAGGCTCATCTGTATTGACGAATTGTATGCTGCCATCGTCACAAATGCCTGCACCATTACGCAGTTTGATGGAGGTACTATCAGGATTGAACTCGGGATGTATCTCATCATTGATGACTAGCATAGGACCAGATTGCGTCGCATACCAAGGCTGTGCGTTGCCATTGTTTATCTGTTCATCTAAAGCGTGGCTTTCGGTGATTTGTACGTGACCAGTTTTGTCCCACCACATAACGCCATTGGGTAATAAATGAAAATTGCCACCACCTTCTTTTAGATTGAGCGATTTGACTTCTTTGCCTTTGATGACGGTGTAACCAATTGGTGCATAGTTTTCGTTGTACATTCCTGCATTCATGGCAAAGTTTAGAGTTTCAGTCTTTGGTAAAGTAGATAGCAACGTATCAAAGGTTAGTAGTGATTGGTCATTAGAGGCTTGCCAAAACAGCTGCAGTGAATAACGATCGCTTGTTAATCCACTTGCATCCACGCGGCACACGCTATAAGTAAATGGCGAGTCTTTTGTCTGACATGACCAGTTGTCTGTGTCGCTATTGACAGTCTCAGTATTGGTCTGCTGGCAAGCGCTAAGGCCAAGCGCAAGCACTATCAATGATAACAATAAGGTCAAAATGGAGGTTGGCATCAATCACACGTCTTTTAACATAGTGGTATTTGTGGTTTGCTACTGATTCATATATAAATCTTGGGTACTCGCTTTTAGTCGCTACTGGGCGGATAGTCACGGAAGGTGTTATTCACATTGCCGATGAGCTGCCCGCCATCGGTTGTGATCGTATGATCGGTGCTGTAGGGGGAGCTGTATCCAGCGCGATGTTCGGTTGGTGCGCCAGTCTCTTTACCTTTATCACGAGAGTCTTTGTTATAAGCAATGAGCGCATCATTATTGGCTAAGAAACTATCAGGATTGGCCATCACCCACATTTGATTGAAAATATCCGCACGCGCGCTATTATCAAGTAATGCGCCCTTATCCGTAAAGTAGAAAAACTTAGACAGTAGCTTAATCTGCCCGTCATCTAGACGGCGGGCGATATGATAAGGTTGTAGCTGACTCGGATGCTGTAAGCCCACCGCGCCGACGATACTGGCCAATGATTTGAGTGTGTTTTTATGGAAGCTTGCCACACGCTCTGCTTTGCTAGGGACATCGAGCGCCTTTTGACGGTAAGGGTCTTGGGTAGCGACGCCCGTTGGGCACGTATTGGTATGGCAAGAGCGCGACTGAATACAACCAACCGCAAACATAAAGCCACGCGCCGAGTTACACCAATCGGCACCTAGCGCAATCATCCGTGCAATATCAAACCCTGAGACAATCTTGCCACTGACGCCAAGTCTGATCTTGTCACGAATGCCTGCACCGACCAAAGTATTGTGAACAAGCAAAAACCCTTCGACCATCGGCATGCCGACATTGTCCATAAACTCAACAGGCGCCGCACCTGTACCGCCTTCGGCACCATCAATAACAATAAAATCAGGATAGTTGTCCGTCTCGATCATGGCTTTGACAATCGCCATAAACTGCCAAGGCTGACCCACGCATAGCTTGAAGCCAACAGGCTTGCCACCAGATAATTCGCGTAGCTGCTGCCAAAAGGCGACAAGCTCACGCGGTGTACTAAACGCGGTGTGCGAAGCGGGCGAAATACAGTCTTGACCCGTCGGCACTTGGCGAGTATCGGCAATCTCTTGAGTGATTTTGCTCGATGGCAACACGCCGCCTTTACCCGGTTTGGCACCTTGCGACAGCTTGATCTCGATCATTTTGACTTGTGGATCGACAGCTTTTTCGGCGAAAGACTGTGGGTCAAAATTGCCTTCGGCATCACGGCAGCCAAAATACCCTGTACCTAACTCCCAAATCAGATCACCACCGAACTTACGATGATAAGGGCTGATCGCGCCTTCGCCCGTATCATGTGTAAATCCGCCTATTTTTGCGCCTTGATTGAGTGCCATAATGGCGTTTGCGGACAGACTGCCAAAACTCATCGCGGAGATGTTGAATACCGACATATCATGCGGCTGCTTACAACGCTCGCCGCCAACAGTGATACGAAAGTCTTTGTTTTCTAACGGCTGGCTAACGGCGGATTGCAAAAACCATTCTTTACCATGAGTATAAAGATTGTCTAGCGTACCAAACGCATTGGTATCGCTGACGTTCTTTGCCCGCTGATACACTAGCGCGCGCTGCTGGCGTGAAAATGGCACCTGCTCTTTGTCATCTTCAAGCAAATACTGACGAATCTCAGGACGAAAATCCTCTAGTACGTAGCGTATATGTCCTGCTATCGGGTAGTTTTTTAGCACTGAATGCTTGGACTGAATCAGATCATAAATACCGAGTCCTACGCCAAAACCTCCAATCACAATTAGCCAACCGTGCATCAGCAGCAATCCGGCTAATAATAGACAAATGGCTGCACCCAGTGTGCTATAGCGCAGCAGCAGCCCGACAAAATACGGCGAGCTGGTTTTGGGTTCAGGGTTCAGATTGGTACGGGATTCAGGCATAACGAGGCTCAACAGTCACTGTAAATATAGATAATACGTTCAAATTTGTCGCGTACATCATACACTGATGCTATCGCCAAGTCGGTATCATTGGGTAACAGTATACTAATGCTGGCAAATTTTAGCAGGTGATTCTGACTAATATTTGCTCATCCTCTATAGCATCAAACGTGATCGCAACGGGTAAAAACTGCTCAATGAGCCATGCTTGGGTTTTGCTATGCTCGCTAATAACCCGCGCGCTAAACGCACCGCCGCCTGCTAAGGCTAACGGTAATAGCAGCTGATCGGTCAAATATTCATCAATCAGCGCATCGGTGTCAAACAAATAACGCTTTACTAAGCCTGACAAACGACCACCTATCTTTTCTGCTGAGCTGCGTTTTTCTCCTAGTAATGTAAATATTTCAGAGTGATATTCTTTGTGATTTTGGATACTAATACTCTCGTGAGTGACTTTTGCATAGCAGGTATTGCCTTCACCAATGCCGTATAATTTATTACCGCGTGTTGTGATAAGCGCCTCATCCATACCCGCTTCAATCAACGCGGCTTTGGCGCTGGCAAGCTCACGCAGGCAGATATCGTATTCTAGATTGAGCACGCTTGCGACCAGCTCCGTGCTGACAAGCTTACCGCGTTCCGTGAGGTCTAATCGTGAAGCATTAGCACGGCGCACAAATGGCGCAACAGTTGCTTTAATCGCGCCGCCGCCGATAGGGGCAAAGCCCGCTTGCACGCACTCAATCTCGACCTGCATGCCGAGCTTGGCAAGTAGCGGCACAAAGGCGTGCTGCAAAAAGTCGGTGGTTGGCGCTAACGGATTGTGCGTGCCGCCTATGATGGTAACGGTGGACTTGTTGCTTGAGTCAGCATTGGCAAAGAGTAGGGCAGGCAGTAGCGTCTGTAACACCAGACTGGTACTGCCTGCCGAGCCGATATCGAAGGTATAATCGCCCGCTTGCACGGTGCTTGGCGTAAAGGTGAACGCCATACTACCTAAATGAGCGCCCGATACGCTAGCGTTTGATATCTGTTGTGACGCTTGTACACACATCAAATGCTGACGCATCAATCCGGGTTTGGCGCGTCCAGCACGAATATTGGTGATTTCAATCGGTGTGCCTGTGAGCATCGATAATGACAGTGCCGTACGAATGATTTGTCCACCGCCTTCGCCTGTGCTGCCGTCGATTTTTAGGGCTTTACGTGTTGATGCTGGCATGATAAATGTCTTTATGATTTGTAAGACTATTGATTGGTAGTGTCGTTAATGGGCATAATAAAATGCTTCCCAATACTTTTCGGGTCGCATTTAAAATAAGATTGAAACCGACTGTCAGTGTCTGGTGGTAAGGTCTAAATGGTGCATTGTGCCAAGTGCCATGTGCGGGGCATAAGTGGTAAAAAATGCGCCTGCCCACAACGCGTAGCAGCCACGACAGTATATTTTCAACCCCCTGCTGTGGGTCGCGGGGTCTGACACTCGCCCAGTCGATTTCAAAAGGGTGGTCTGTCCATTATCAGACAGACAAAGCTAAAAAAGGTTTAATGAGCTAGGTAAGCGCCTAGTCCACAAGGTCAATTTGCCAGTTGTTGGCTTGAATGACAATGTTAAGCTGACGTAGCTTCATGGCAATATCGTCCGCCTGCTTTTGCAATGCGCCGACCGAGACCATCACTTGCCATTTAATCTCACGCGGGCTATAGCGATCGACCTCGGTTTCGGTCGCGGCTATCGACTCGGTCAATAGCTTGTGGCGCATCTCAAGGGTGTCGCGCTCAACGAGCAGCGCCAGCATCGATTGATTGTTGTCCGTCAGCGCCACCGCGTTGGTACGCTGGATACGGGCGATAAGCGCGGACAGCTCGGTAATCAGCTGGCTTGCGTCCATCAATAGCTGATTGGGGTCTTCGCTTGGCGTATCGCCATCTTGGACTTTTACATTGCTGCGAATGCGTCCTTTGATTTGCGCCAGCTTTTTTTGCATATCACTGCGGATAAGTAGGGCTTCTGCGAGTTTCATTTTAGTTTTCCTTAAATTCTATTTTTCATTCTAATGAAATGTTTCATAAATGAAGAGGTTATTTCAAGGATAAACTCAACTTCTTCTTCGATAACTTGAGAGTCATGTTTGACGTAATCGTTTTGATACTTAGTAAAATAATCAATTAGCTTTACAAACATATTTACTAGTTCTCGGGAGCCATTATTCCTCTTAATAAATGTACCAATATCAGTAAGCTGATTTTCTAAAGACTTGGAATTTCCTAGTATTTCTTTTACTAATAGCTCTAACGATAGTCGAAGGTCATCTAACAAGTTTCTCTCAAATATATTTCCTTTATATTTTTCTAAAGCATAGTTATATTGTTCTAGGGATTTAGTATAGTCATCTAACCAAAATCTAGTTTCATCTACTAAAATTTCATTGACCGTGTCTATGTCAGTATTCAAACCTTTAAAGCGTGTCAACAGCTTGATCTTAAGATCTCTAACTTCAGGTAAGTCTTTAATTTCCGGATGCTCGCAAAGTTCTTTTATGATTTTAAATTGTTGTTTAGGGTTAAACGAGCTTAAGTTTTTCTTTAAGGCATACCTTTTATTAGGTGTGGATACTGTAAAGGGATAACTTGTATAAGGAATATCAGTGTTATAGTCAACTGCGTATGCTGCAAATAAACTAGCAATTTTAGAGCCTGATAAGCCTTTCTCGGTGCTACCTAGAATATCACCTGCTGTTTCAATAAATGTCTGGGGAATCATATTTAGCCTTATTTTTTGGATTAATTAATATAGGTTAAAGTAATATAATTAACTGATTTTTTTAAATATTTTGGTTTAACCCTTCACACAAACCACTTGCCGCAAGGTATGTACCACTTCCACCAAGTCACTTTGTGCGCTCATCACGTCTTCAATATTTTTGTACGCCGCTGGGATTTCGTCAATCACGTTTGCGTCTTTACGACATTCTACGCCTTTGGTTTGGGCGATTTGGTCATCAATAGTAAAGACTTTTTTCGCCTCAGTGCGTGACATCACGCGACCTGCGCCATGCGAGCAAGAGCAAAACGATTCTTCGTTGCCTTTACCTTTGACGATAAAGGATTTTGCGCCCATCGACCCTGGGATGATGCCGTATTCGCCGACGCGTGCGCGCACTGCGCCTTTACGCGTGACAAAGACTTCCTCGCCGTAGTGCTCTTCTTTTGCCACATAGTTGTGGTGACAGTTGACCGCTTTTACCGCAGCATCGAACGGTTTTGGCACGATGGTGCGTAGCGCTTGGATGGCTTTTTCCATCATGATTTCGCGGTTTTTAAAGGCAAAGCGCTGCGCCCAGCCAACCGCAAACCAATAATCGTCAAAATGTTCAGTCCCCTCAGCAAAATACGCCAAATCTTTATCAGGCAGGTTAATAAACCATTTGCGCATGTCCTCACGCGCCAGCTCAATAAAGTAGCGCCCGATGGCATTGCCCACGCCGCGTGAGCCTGAATGCAGCATAATCCACACCTGATTGGTCTCATCAAGGCACACCTCAACAAAGTGATTGCCTGTACCCAGAGTGCCCAAATGCTTTAGATTGTTGGTGTTTTTTAGTTTGGGATGCTTTTGGGTCAGATAATTAAAATCATCGACCAGCGTACCCCAGCCATTCATCACGGTATCATCAGGGTTC
This sequence comes from Psychrobacter sp. PSP, assembly GCF_024085615.1. Taxonomy (NCBI): domain Bacteria; kingdom Pseudomonadati; phylum Pseudomonadota; class Gammaproteobacteria; order Moraxellales; family Moraxellaceae; genus Psychrobacter; species Psychrobacter sp. PSP. The sequence continues at coordinate 33,924 of NZ_JABLTF010000014.1, read as the reverse complement.
GCCCACGCGCCCACGTCACGGCGCGAGCCGCGACCGCGTGTCTTGCTGCGTCCATGCGGAATGGCTTTTTCCAGCTCGGTGCGCAGACCGTGCAGGTTGTCGGGCAAATCATCTGCGGACAGCGTGGTCTGCACCGCCATCATGCCGCAGCCGATATCCACGCCGACCGCTGCTGGGATAATCGCTTCTTTGGTCGGCAGCACCGTACCGATGGTCGCACCGATACCGACATGGACATCAGGCATCACCGCGAGCCACTTATAAATAAAGGGCATCTGTGAGGCTTTAATCAGCTGGTCGTGGGCTTTTGGGTCGACAGGCACGCCTTTGGTCCATAGGCGGATAGGGGTGCCACCGTCTTGAATGATATTGTGATTGATAGGCTGCATAGTGTCTCCTTAGTTTTTTATAAAAATGTTCTGTCTGTACTTTATATACTGCTAAGGGTGTGCCAGTTTTTGGGAAAGATAGTTTTTATTTTTATAAGCATTTGATATTGAATAATAAAAAACATTTTAAATTCTTTTTTTATAAAAAAATGGACTTTAATCAAGTAAATAAAAATATAATTTATTCTATAAATATAGCTTTTATTCTATAAAGGAATTGTGTGTAATGGTGAAGGTTCAATATAAAACAAAGCATAACGTTGTCTCTAACAAACGCTTATTCAGCATGGCGATTTTACTAGGCGTGAGCATCAGCAGTTGTTTTGCTGCGCCGTCTTTGGCATCGCTACGCGGCAATTATCAGACCTCGATACAAGTTGCGCCCACCATGCAAATGCCATTGCCCAAGCCGCCCGCAGCCCTATTTGACAGCGTGCGCTATGACAGTGACGGCATGTCGCTCGCCGCCTTTGTCACGCCCGATCCAAACGATGGCGACAAGCATCCTGCTATCGTTTGGATAACGGGCGGTGAGTCCAACACGCTGGCGGACTTTTGGCGCAAAGGCTCAAGGCAAAATGACCAAACCGCCAGCCCATATCGTGATGCTGGCGTGATCATGATGTTTCCCACCTTGCGCGGTGGCAATGACAATGCGGGCAATATCGAAGTGAATTATGGTGAAGTCGATGATGTCATCGCGGCGGCAGAATATTTGGCGACCCTGCCATATGTCGATAGCAGCCGTATCTATTTGGGCGGGCACAGTACGGGCGGCACGCTCGCGCTATTGGTCAGTGAGGTGGCGAGCAGCACGCATCCTGAGTTGTTTAAAGAAGTGATTAGCTTTGGCGCTACGCAAGAGACGATGTTTTTGCAAGAGGTTGACTTTACTGGTGATGAGCAACGCGAAATGGATTTGCGTGCGCCTGCAAACTGGACGAATGATATTCGCATGCCGACGTGGATTATTGAGGGCAAGCGTGACGGTAACTATCGCGACCTAAAGCCGATGTGTGATAAGAACAAAAGCCCCATGCTGCACTGTGCGTTTATTGCACGGCACGAGCACTTTAGCGTGCTGTATCCGTTGAATCGTCACCTTGCGCAGCAGATTATGGCAGACGAGCCGTTGTCTATTGACAGTATGAAGTCGTGGGCAATCAAAAAGTAACATCAAAACCAATAAGCCAAGCGCATTATTATGAGTAAAAGCAACATGATTAAATGTCATAAAACCGCCGTTATCGGCTTTCTCGGTACGACCTTGGACAACGGCTTTAATGACAAACGTTGGCAGCGCTGGCGGCCGAGCGTCAGCCTGTGCCTGCATGATGACCTGCTGGTCGATGAGCTGCATATCCTCTATAGCAAGCGCGACAAGCGACTGTTCAACGTCATCGTTGATGATGTGGCGCAGGTCAGCGCCAATACCAAAGTCATTGGGCATCGGGTGACGCTGGCGAGTCCGTGGGATTTTGCCGATGTCTATGCTGAGCTGTATGACTTTGTCACAGGCTTCGCCTTTCGTGAAGACACAGACTATCTGCTGCATCTGACCACAGGGACGCATGTGGCGCAGATTTGCTGGTTTTTGCTGGTTGAGGCGGGGTTTTTGCCTGCCGATTTGATTCAGACCTCGCCGTGTCCCAAGCCTGACCAATACGACCCACAAGGGCGCTATCAAGTCATTGATTTGGACGTGTCGCGTTATGACAGTTTGCGCGCGCGTTTTGAGGCCGAAAAAGCCCAGCATTGGCAAACCTTACAAGCCAATCTTGTTACCCAAAACGCCGCCTATCAACAGCTGATTGCTGATATTGAAAAAGTCGCCACGCGCTCCAACGCGCCGATTTTATTGATGGGCGCGACAGGGGCGGGCAAGTCGCAACTGGCAACGCAAATCTATACGCTCAAGAAAAACAAAGCCAACAACAAACAGGCACTCGGCGCGTTCGTCGAAGTCAACTGCGCCACCTTGCGCGGCGATACGGCAATGAGCGTGCTGTTTGGTCATGTCAAAGGCGCGTTTACGGGCGCGGCGTCGAGCCGTGAGGGGCTACTCAAATCAGCGGACGGTGGCTTGCTGTTTTTGGATGAAATCGGCGAGCTGGGGCTGGACGAACAGGCGATGCTCTTGACTGCGCTTGAGGCGCAGCGCTTTTATCCGCTCGGTAGCGATACGCCCATTGATGTGTCGTTTCAGCTGATGGCAGGGACGAATAAGGATTTGCGCCAAGCGGTCGCGGACGGCGAATTTCGTGCCGACTTGTTTGCGCGTCTGAACACGTGGACGTTTTTTTTACCGTCGTTAAAAGACCGTATCGAGGACTTACCCGCCAATATTGATTACGAGCTGGCGCGTCTGGGCAGCGAGCAGCAGTACCAGTACCGCTTTGAGCCTGAGGCGCGTGCGTACTTTGAAGACTTTGCCATGAGTTCTGAGGCGACGTGGCAGGGCAACTTTCGTGATTTAAGCGCCAGTATGACGCGCTTAACGACATTGTGCGAGGGCAAAGTGATTCGTATGCCCGATGTTAAGGCAGAAATCACCCGCCTTAAGCATCTGTGGGCATTACCTAGTAGCGCGCAACATCAAGTGGACAAGGCGGATACGCCCAGCCTAACTGAGCAGCAAGCGCACGCAGATACGGTGCTGAGCCGCCATCTATCAAGCGACGACAAAGACGCGCTCGACCCGTTTGATGCGGTGCAGCTGGCGTATGTGATTGAGGTCTGCTATCAGCACAGCAGCCAAGCGGCGGCAGGGCGCTATCTGTATGCCAACTCCAGAAACCAGCTAAAAAGTAACAATGACAGCGACCGACTGCGGAAGTATCTGCTAAAGTTTGGGCTGAGGTTTGATGGATTAAAACGATAATATTAAAAAGGAGAGGATATGAATAACACAGGATTTGTCGCAGGAACGCTCGTTCATACGGATAAAGGGTTAGTGCCGATTCAGGATATCAAAGTGGGCGATCTTATTTTATCAAAGCCTGTACTCTCTAAGCCCGAAGGTGGGGTCGGTGATATCGAGTACAAACCCGTACTTAGCACCTTTAAATCACCCAATAAGAAACGCATCTTTAAAGTTGAGTATTTTAATGAGACCGCTGATGCGCGAGGAGAAGAGGGTAGCAATTATATCTTATGCACCAGCAATCACCCATTTTGGGTAAAAAGAAATCCTGAAGATTTAGAGGGTGAGTGGTTATCGGCGGAGCGCTTGCCAGCTGGATATCTAACCTCTGCTCATGGCGATACGATTGCGCTTGATGATTACTCGTTCATCCCTGTGCGTACCTTGCCGAACTTCCCTGAAGGCTGTGCCTATCTACAAAGTATACAAGATAAAGACTTTTGGGAGGAAGATGGTCTGGTTCAGTTTGTGAAGTTTTCAGATAGTGGCTATCAGTATGTGAGCTTGGCGGATACAAAAGAAGCATTTGAGCATGAGATTAAAACATTGAACTGGAAAACCTCTGATGCTAAGTTGCTTATCAATCAAAAAGCCCCCTTCTTAGTTGACTCGGAATTATATAAAACTTTGAACATTCGCTTAGCACAAGATACGGCTCCTCATTCTCATTCAGTAGAAAGCTATATAGAATTTGTCAACGCACCTTTAATGTTTAATGGCAAGGTAGTAAAAGACAATAAGATTTCTGATGAATCTCTATACAAAAAAGCAGTAAGTAATCTTAGAAAATATGGCAATGCAACGGGTTTAACAGAGGAAAGTATCCATGAGCAAATGGAGAACTACTATGACGCTTGCCCGAACCCCTACGAGGACTATGTTTATAATATAGAAGTCGCTGATACACATACCTATTTTATAGGAGAGCAGGCTATATGGGTACATGACGCCAGTTTAAATAGCTAACCATATCAATAATAAAAAAAGGAAAACTCATGAATAACACAGGATTTGTCGCAGGAACGCTCGTTCATACGGATAAAGGGTTAGTGCCGATTCAAGATATCAAAGTGGGCGACCTTATTTTATCAAAGCCTGTACTCTCTAAGCCTGAAGATGGTAGCGGTGACATAGAGTATAAGCCTGTGGTCAAGACCTTTGTGCATGAAGACAAAGAGATGTGGATCGTGCGTTTAGAGAAAAATCTTGAGAAGTTTAATAAAGATCGAGAGATGGTTGATTATCAAACATACAAGTCAGCTAGTCGCTTTAGTAGTTTTCTAGCGACGCTCAATCACCCTGTTTGGGTAGTCGGTGCCATGGAAAACCCACAGGAAGATATTGAGTTCTATGACCAGCCTCACTTTAAACGTGTGGATGAACTACAGCAGTATGAAATTGCTGTGAATACCGATGGCGTAATGTATACCGTTGAGCGTGTGCAACCTACCTATCAAGTCGCTAATGATAATTTAGAATTCAATCCAAATTATTACTGGTATCAAAAACATTATCATGAAGACTACTACGATGATTATGTACAAGATGCCGAAGCGCATATGCTCGACTACAGCGAAGTAGAATATAAGGGTATGGGATATGTTGATGACATTAGCTTTTATCAGGAGAAAGGCTATTTGGGCCAACATATTGAAGATAATGGAGGCACCATGCGGATGTTCAATCAATTGACCAACGCGCAAGGTGAACACATTTTATATCAGGCAACCGTCTATAACTTTGAGGTGGCAGACAACCATACCTACTTCATTGGTCGCGTAGGACTATGGGTACATGACGCCAGTTTAAATAGCTAACCATATCAATAATAAAAAAAGGAAAACTCATGAATAACAGAGGCTTCGTTGCAGGCACGCTCGTTCATACGGACAAAGGTCTAGTACCGATTCAAGATATTAAAGTCGGCGACCTCATTTTATCAAAGCCTGTATCCTCTAAGTCTGAAGATGGTAGTGGTGATATAGAGTACAAACCCGTACTCAGCACTTTTAAATCACCCAGTAAGAAACGCATCTTTAAAGTTGAGTATTTTAATGAGACCGCTGATGCGCGAGGAGAAAAGGGTAGCAATTATATCTTATGCACCAGCAATCACCCATTCTGGGTAACTCGCCAGCCTAAAGATTTAGAGGGTGAATGGCTATCGGCGGAGCGCTTGCCAGCTGGATATCTAACCTCTGCTCATGGTGATACGATTGCGCTTGATGATTACTCGTTCATCCCTGTGCGTACCTTGCCGAACTTCCCTGAAGGTACAGCTTATACTCAAAGTATTGAGGAACATGACTTATGGGAGACAGACGGTCTGGTTCAGTTTGTGAGATTTACGGATGATGGCTACCAGTTTGTCAGTTTAGCCAATACAGAAGAAGCGTTCAAAGAAGAGATCAAAACCGTTAATATGCAAACTTCCGATGCCAAGTTGGTTATTAATGAAAGGGCTGAACCGCCCCGACTATATCGGAGAGTGATTTACTTGAGTCAGGCAGCGATGCCTGACAGGGTTAAATTATCGTAATACCGCTTTTCAAACTCAAAAGGTGACACATAACCAATCGTGCTATGCAGCCAGTGTAGCGTTTAAAACCAGCGTCACTTTGTTTGAGTAGCTTATCTATGTTTGGCATGGTTCTTAGACAACGATGAATGTTCTTCTTATTTTAATTCCCTCTGCTACTTTTGCAAGAGGTCTAATATATCGTTAATAGGTTGCTGCATCGATAGTGCTTTTGGTGTGGGCACCATGCTATTTCCTTGACGAATAAACAGACGATCATCAAATAGATCACGTAGCTTACGCAGCTGCTCACTGATAGCTTGTTGGGTTAAGCCCATTTTACGTGCAACTTTTGATAGGTTCTTTAGATCAAGCAATGCCTGTAGCACTCTGAGCTGTTTGATATCAAGCCGATTTATACCATTCATCATCTGTACCATTAATAATTGTATCTTCAACAAGAAAACGTTGTTTCTAATTGTACCTCTAAAACTTTATGCTTACTCATATTACTTAAGTGATCAATCAAACCTTAAAACAACGGATAAATTTCAAGTAATAAGCCTATCTGTTTGCTATAAAAGAGAATGTCATGAAACAAACTATTCCTAATACCAGTGCACTGTTTTCGCCTGTAAAACTTGGGCCTTATACGCTTAAAAATCGTATTGTGATGCCACCATTGACGCGCTCTCGTAGCACGCAACCTGGCAATATTCCTAATGATTTAATGGCAAGTTATTATGCCCAGCGTGCTTCTGCAGGCTTTATGGTGACGGAGGGGACACAGATCGAACCTAGAGGCCAAGGTTATGCATGGACGCCAGGTATTCATACGCAAGCACAAATTGAAGGCTGGAAAAAAATCACGCAAGCGGTACATGCCAAGGGCGGTATTATCTTTGCTCAGCTATGGCACGTTGGCCGTGTGTCTCATACTAGCTTACAACCCAACCAAAATCAGCCTGTAGCGCCCTCTGCTATTACTGCTGATAATGTCAAAGTATTCATTGAAACAGGTCCAGGCGAAGGTGCTTTAGCTGATCCAAGTGAGCCGCGGGCACTGAGCACAGAAGAGGTGAGCGAGTTGGTAACGATGTACGCTCAAGCCGCTCGCAACGCCTTAGAAGCGGGTTTTGATGGGGTAGAGCTGCACTGTGCCAATGGTTATTTAGTGAACCAGTTTATCTCTGAGCATAGCAATAAACGTGATGACCAGTATGGTGGCTCGCTAGAGAATCGTTTGCGGTTCCTAAAAGAAGTGGTTGCTGCTGTGAGTGATGTGGTCGGTGCTGATCGTTTAGGCGTCCGTTTTGCGCCTTTGTTTGCTAGTACCGGTGAGGATCGTGTGTACTTAGGGCTGGTAGAATCAGATCCTCATCATACTTATATTGAAGCGGTTAAAGTACTTGAGAAAGCGGGCATCGCTTATTTGTCCATTGCAGAAGCTGATTGGGATAATGCACCTGATTTACCAGAGCCCTTTTATCAAGCGGTTAGAGCTGAGTTTTCAGGACGTATTATTTATGCGGGAAAATACACTGTAGAGAAATCGCTCAATATGTTATCTAAAGGTTATGGTGATTTATTTGCTTTTGGTCGTCCTTTTATTGCTAATCCTGATTTACCAGAGCGCATAGCTCATCATTGGTCGCTCAATGAGGTAGATCCAGCCACAATGTATGGAGGCACGGAAATAGGCTATAGCGATTATCCTTATTATCAAAAGTAGCTATTGAAAAAATAAGGCCATTCGTGGCCTTATTTTTTTATAAAGTGAATACTGGATTATGAAAATAATCGAAAATGGCGTAGATAATCTTAGTAGTGTTGAACATTGGGTATAAATTGATGGCAAAAAAGATATCGTTCGCTATGCCTCGCACCATGCTCAAAGATGAACACTGGACAAGACTGAAACCTATATTACTAGAACTTAATATCTATGTCATACTTCAAGCGAGGTTAACGCTGTAACGCTTTTATAGTGGATTGACTATATACAGCGTAATGCATGCACATAAACCGTGATAAAGGTTTACAACAGCATCGAAATTTGGTTAAATAAAGTTGAAACTAAGTTTCACATAGCGAAACAATATAAGTTTTGGCTATGATAAAAGATGCAAGTATTTTCTCAAAAAGCCTGAAATATAAGGCATTGAAAGCAAAAGAGAAAACAGTCTTTGGTTTATTTATCACAAAAATTGCTATATTATTACTCAGGTGTAACGGATTAATACCTATATATTAATGCCGTTTATTGTATTAAATCGATTATTTCAAGGATGAACTCAATGCTCACTTCTCTAAAATCTCCCTTACTTTTTTCAGCGATATTAAGCGCCATGCTAGGCTTAACCGCCTGCTCATCGCCAAGCTCAGAAGGCAATGAGACGGCTGCTGCGGATAGTACGTCAGCTGATGCGGCTACCGATACACTCGATACTAAGTTCCTAACCATTGCCACAGGCGGTGCGTCTGGCCCTTATAACATCATCGGCACTGCATTGTCCGAAGTCTATGTAAAAAACTTTGGCGTTAACTCAAAAACACAAACGACAGGTGCGTCCGTTGAAAACGTCAATCTATTGACCCAAGGCAAAGTGGACATGGTCTTGGCACTCAGTGACGTGGTCACCGATGCTGTCGAAGGCAAAAACAACTTCGATAAGCCTATTGACAACATCCAGCAAATTGCCGTTTTGTATCCTAACGTCGTGCAAATCGTGACCACGAAAGACACGGGTATCAAAACCATCGAAGATTTAAGAGGCAAGCGCATCGCAGTTGGTGATCAAGGCTCTGGTACCGAAGTCAATGCGCGAACACTACTAGAAGGGTTTGGCATCACTTATGATGACATCACTGTTGATTACTTGGGCTTTGCTGAAGCAGCTGATGGTATGAAAGCGGGCAAGATTGAAGCCGCATTCTTTAGTAGTGGCTTACCAAACTCATCGCTTATGGAGCTTGAGCAAGGCGTGGATTTGCAGTTGGTTTCTATCGACCAAGACAAGCTAAAAGAAATCATTGCAACCAAGCCTTATTTCAATACCTTTGAGATTCCTGCTGGTACTTATGGCAATGAGGCAGGTGTGCCAACTGCTGCAATCATGAATGCATTATTGGTGAACTCTGATCTGTCTGAATCTGATGGCTACAAATTGACTAAGGCGTTATTTGATAATCTGGACGGTCTAAAAACAGCACACCAAGCAGCCAACGATATCAGTCTAGAGACGGCTAGTGACGGTATGGTCGCTCCAATTCATCCTGGCGCTAAAAAGTACTATGACGAACAAGCAGCCAAATAATTTATTATGGTTATCGACTGGCGCTGCAGGACTTGCCGCGCTGGTTTTTTTGACCCTATGGATAGGTGTCGCGCGTCAGTCTGTGGTCGAGGTTCGCGTTGCAATAGAGGGTAGCGATGACAAGGTATGTTATTTCACTGACCCTGACTTTCAGCTGCGCTGGATACATTCTGTAGAAAAGCAGTGGTGGGAAGAGCAGTACCAACGCATAGAAAAAAGCAGCACAGAAGAGGCTATGCTACTCCTCACCACCACATACTTTGAAGCATTTGGTGCTGGTACGCCTTCGACCGAACCCCTTGCGCCCATACAAAAACCTGGCTATCTGGGTTATCAAGTCAATGAAAAACTACCTAGCCTAAATTGGGTAGTCTCTAGACTGACCAAAGGCGAGATCGATTATACTGGTCATCGTTTTTTGATTCATCAGTGGGTGCCAGATTATTCTGAAGTGGTGATCATGCCTAAGACGTATGGTTTAATTGATAGATTTAAAAAGGACTTGTGTCATGAACTCCCAAGTGACGGATCACGGTAGCGTGAATACCACGCCAGATGCTGACGTTGATAAAGATGCTGATGCAGATGCGATCAACAAAGCAGTACTGGAAAAATATGACCGAGAATCAATCACACGTCATATTACGCAAGGACCAGTAAAGTATTTCATTGCTGGTATTTGTATACTCTATTCACTTTTTCATCTTTATATTACCTTTAACCCGATGCCTGCATTGCTACAGCGCTCTGTACACGTCGGTGTTGGTTTTGCCTTAATTTTCTTGATTTTCCCCGCCAGTAAAAATAGCAGCCGCAGTCGAGTCGCTTGGTATGACTGGATTTGGTTTTTATTGTCTTTATCTGGTATGAGCTATTTGATCTACGAATATCAAGACATTGTGACCTCACGTGGTGGCATGGCCAATCCGCTTGACGTGATATTTTCGCTGATCACTGTGGTCTGTGTGCTAGAAGGCAGTCGCCGTATCACCGGTTGGATTTTGCCAATATTGGCAGGGATATTTTTGGCCTATCCGTTTGTCAGTCACATGGATTTCATGCCTGATAGATTGCTGACTCGCCCTTATGACATGGGCGATATTTTTGGTCAATTATTCCTAAAAACCGAAGGTCTTTATTCTGTTGCGATTGGCGCGTCAGTGACCTTTATCTTTTTGTTCATTCTCTTTGGTGCATTCTTGGCACGCTCAGGAATGGGACAGCTGTTTAATGATTTGGCATTAGCCATCGCAGGTCACAAAAAAGGAGGACCTGCAAAAGTCGCGGTGATTTCTAGTGGCTTTATGGGCAGTATTAATGGTTCTGCATTATCAAACGTGGTAAGTACGGGTGCCTTTACCATTCCATTGATGAAAAAGGTTGGTTATCATAAAGATTTTGCAGGCGCGGTTGAGGCCAGTGCCTCGGTTGGCGGACAGATTTTGCCACCGATTATGGGAGCCAGTGCGTTCATTATGGCGGAGACCACTGGTCTGCCGTATAGTACGATTGCGCTTGCCGCTTTGTTGCCTGCGATATTGTACTACTTAGGGGTCATTGCACAAGTGCACTTCCGCGCTGGACGTCGTGACCTAAAAGGTATCGCCAAAGAGAGCTTACCCGCGGTAAAAGAAGTGTTAAAAGCTCGCGGTCACATGCTATTACCGATTGTCTTCTTGATTTTCTTATTAATCAGAAATGTACCTGTGGGATATGCAGCTGCTTATACGATTGGTTTTACCGTGGTAATCAGTATGCTACGTGCTGAAACACGTATGAGCTTCTCTGATATTTTGGGTGCATTAGAAGACGGTGCGCGCCAGTCGCTCGCGGTTATGGCGGCTTGTGCAGTCGTCGGTATTATCATTGGCGTGGTCAGTCTGACCAGCTTTGGTACGGTAATGACATCTTCTATCGTGACCTTAGGCGCAGGGTCATTGTTCTTTACGCTTATTTTGACGATGCTCGCATCAATGGTCTTGGGCATGGGGCTACCTTCTATCCCTGCCTATATCATTACCGCGACCATGGCAGCCCCGGCATTGGCAGGGTTTGATATTCCCATCTTGTCAGCGCACATGTTTGTCTTCTACTTTGGTATCTTTGCTAATATTACCCCGCCTGTGTGTCTAGCAGCCTTCGCTGGTGCAGGTATATCCGGTGGTGATCCGATGAAAACAGGGTTCTTGTCGCTCAAACTGGCACTTGCCGGATTTATCGTACCGTTTATGTTTATTTATAGTCCGACGATGCTCATGATAGATCCAACTGGTCTGGCAGTTACGGCGAAAGACTTCCCGCTACCGCCTATTTTGGATATTATCACAGTCGTTGTGACCTCAGTGACAGGTGTGATTGCATTAAGCTCAGCGCTTGAGGGGTACTTCAGAGGTGAGATGAATACCATAACCCGTATCATCTTAGCGATTGGTGCCTTGTTATTGATTTATCCTGAGTTGATGACAGGTATCGTAGGCGGTGTGATTGTACTTAGTATTGCGGTATTCAATATAAAGACAAGTGCGGCACCAACGCCGACAGTGAGTGTTTAGTTTTAGCCACTGATATTAGAGTAAGTCATAAAAAAGGGTGAATAACAGATTTGTTATTCACCCTTTTTGTGTTTTAACAACTGTATTAACGATAGCGTGTAGCAATAGTGGTTAGCGGCGGTTTTATATCACCGTATGGCTAAATTAGCAGCCAAGTTTGCCTTCCGCTTCTAATGCTTTTTTGCTGCGGATAGGTGCTGGGCAATCTTCGCCATAGTACTGACGATCGGCAAAGTAGCTTGAGCGTACCATTGGGCCTGCCCAAATGCTAAAGAAGCCAATCTTTTTGCCGTAGTCCATATAGCGTTGGAACTCGTCTGGATGGACATAACGGTCAACAGGTGCATGGTTCTTACTAGGCTGTAGATACTGACCAATCGTGATCATATCGACATCATGCGCTTTTAGATCATCAAGTAGCGCATAGACCTCTTCTTCGGTCTCGCCGAGGCCAACCATAAAGCCGCATTTGGTCGCGATATCAGGACGGCGCTCTTTATAAATCTTGAGCAAGTCGAGTGAATGCTGATAGTCAGAACCTGGACGGAAGGCTTTGTATAGACGTGGCACGGTTTCAATATTGTGGTTAAACACATCTGGCGCAGTCTCTGTCAGTAAGTCTAACGCAATATCCATACGACCACGGAAATCGGGTACTAGGATTTCAATTAAGCAGTTTGGGCTAAGCGCTCTTGACTCGTTTAGCACTTCTACAAAATGTCCAGCACCGCCATCTTTTAGATCATCGCGATCAACAGACGTAATCACCGCATATTTAAGACCCAAGCCTTGAATGGTCTCAGCAGTGTGGCGCGGCTCATCTTTATCAAGCTCGTTCGGGCGACCATGACCGACATCACAGAACGGACAGCGGCGAGTACAGATATCACCCATAATCATAAAGGTGGCGGTGCCGTCACCAAAGCACTGCGCAAGATTCGGGCAAGCGGCTTCTTCACAAACAGTATAGAGCTTTTGTTCGCGTAGTTTGGCTTTGATACGCGCCACCTCGGCAGGTGAGGACATTTTTACTCGAATCCAATCCGGCTTTTTCTTCGCTTCGACTGTCGGGATGACTTTAATCGGGATGCGGGCGACTTTATCGTAGCCACGCAGCTTTTCACCTTGAATGGCTTTTTTGGGTTTTACTCTTGGCGCAGGAATATGGGTTTGTACGGCAGTAGTCATAATCAATGATCTCTTAACCCTTTATAGTATAAGGGTTTATGGAATTATCAGCATGCTTTATAGGTGTCTTTATTATAACAGATATTGCGCTCAGGGTTTATTATTCAACCCTTTGTGCTATGGCTTTTTGTTTAAGTTGTCAATATCTATACCCATCTCATTAAACACTTCGATAGCCGCGCGAAACGCTTCTTGCGTGGCAGGTGCGCCGCAGTATGGTAGGCTATGCATCAAGACCTCTCGAATCTCGGCGACGCTAGCGCCATTGTTGATGGCACCTCGGATATGTCCTTTTAACTCATTTGGGCTTTTTTGCGCAATTAAAAAGGCAATGGTAATCAGTGAGCGATATTTGCGTGGTAGTACTGACTCATCTTGCCATGTGCTGCCCCACGCGTGCTCTATAATCCAGTCTTGCAGCGGCTGAGTAAATCCAGTCGCCGCATCGAGTGAGCGTTTTACATGTGCTTCACCCATCACTTCTGTGCGGACTTTTAGACCTGCCTGATAGTTGGCATTACTATCATTCATATTGCATCCTCCCTAATCCTGTTATAAAAATCTATAATCGTCATATGGTGTCTGCGCACTCATAAAGCAAGTTTTTATCAATCAGTGCAGGTACGTAAATACGAGCGATTATAAGGTGTGCAATCATATTATTGATGGGACTATTTTTATAATAAATGTTGGATATGGCCTTACTATGAGCCTTTTGAAGGCTCAGCCATTAACATTTAGAGCGTTTTAAGCTATGATTGCACGGATAATTATTTTCTATAGTATATAGACGCAGGCGGTCATGCTGACTACCCACGTAATGTGCTAAATCCCAACTGACGAGGACGACTATTGTGTTAGAAGCTTATCGTAAACATGTCGAAGAACGTGCTGAGCTAGGAACGGTTCCGCTACCATTGAACGAAAAACAAGTAGCAGAGTTGGTTGAATTACTAAAGAACCCGCCAGCGGGCGAAGAAGCATTTTTGATGAACTTGCTAGAAAACCGTATCCCTGCTGGTGTAGACCAAGCAGCCTACGTCAAAGCGGCATTTTTGGCAGCTATCTTAAAAGGTGAGACGTCATCACCATTGATCAGCAAGCAAAAAGCGGTTGAAATCCTAGGTACGATGCAAGGTGGCTACAATGTACAGCCATTGGTTGCGGCACTAGATGACAGCGAAGTCGCACAAGACGCTGCTGAAGCATTAAAGAAAACTTTGCTCGTATTTGACGCGTTCAATGACGTGACTGAAAAAGCCGAAGCGGGCAACACCATTGCTAAAGAAGTCGTTCAATCTTGGGCTGACGCAGAATGGTTCTTGAATCGCCCTGAAGTACCAAAGAAAACCACTTACACGACGTTCAAAGTCACTGGCGAGACCAACACGGATGACTTGTCACCAGCGCAAGACGCATGGAGCCGTCCTGATATCCCACTGCATTCATTAGCCATGCACAAAAACTCTCGTGACGGCATTACTGCTGACGAAGAGGGCGTGCGTGGTCCAATGAAACTTATTGATGAGCTAAAAGAAAAAGGCCACCCACTTGCGTACGTTGGTGACGTTGTCGGTACCGGCTCTAGCCGTAAGTCTGCGACCAACTCAGTGCTATGGCTGATGGGTGAAGACATTCCTAACGTGCCAAACAAACGTGGTGGCGGTCTAGTACTAGGTAACAACATCGCACCGATCTTCTTTAATACGATGGAAGATTCTGGCGCCTTGCCAATCGAAAAAGTAGCTGTCGATAAGCTAAACATGGGCGATGTGTTTGACATCTATCCACATGACGGCAAAATCACCAAGCATGACTCTGATGAAGTGCTATCAACGTTTACGCTAAGCTCGCCAACATTGCTTGATGAAGTGCGTGCTGGTGGCCGTATTCCATTGATCGTTGGTCGTGGTTTGACCAACCGTGCGCGTGAATACATGGGTCTTGGTCACTCAGACGTGTTTGCGAAACCTGAAGAGCCAGCCGATACGGGTAAAGGCTTTACGCTAGCGCAGAAAATGGTTGGTAAAGCGTGTGGCCTAGAAGGCGTACGTCCAGGTATGTACTGTGAGCCTAAGATGACTACGGTCGGCTCTCAGGATACGACTGGCCCAATGACACGTGACGAGCTAAAAGACTTGGCATGTTTGGGTTTCCAAGCGGATCTCGTGATGCAGTCATTCTGTCATACTGCGGCTTATCCAAAACCAGTTGACGTTGAGACTCAGCACACACTACCTGACTTTATCATGAACCGTGGTGGCGTCAGCTTACGTCCAGGTGATGGTATCATTCACTCATGGTTGAACCGTATGCTACTGCCAGATACCGTTGGTACTGGTGGTGACTCACATACTCGTTTCCCAATGGGTATCTCGTTCCCAGCAGGTTCTGGTCTGGTTGCTTTCGCAGCGGCAACTGGTGTGATGCCACTAGATATGCCCGAATCTGTTCGTGTTCGTTTCGTTGGTGAGCGTCAGCCTGGTATTACCTTGCGTGACCTCGTCCATGCGATTCCTTATCAAGCGATCAAAGAAGGTTACTTGACGGTTGATAAGAAAAGTAAAATCAACGAGTTCAACGGCCGTATCCTTGAAATCGAAGGTCTAGAAGATTTGACCGCTGAGCAGGCGTTCGAGCTGTCTGATGCGTCTGCGGAGCGTAGTGCGGCTGGCTGTACCATCACGCTATCTGAAGAATCGGTAACTGAGTACCTAAACTCAAACATCACGCTACTTAAGTGGATGATTTCAGAAGGCTATGGCGATGCGCGTACCATCAGCCGCCGTATCGAAGCCATGCAAGAGTGGCTTGCGAACCCAAGCCTCATGCGTGCGGATGATGATGCTGAATATGCTATCGACATCACTATCGATATGAGCGAGATCAAAGAGCCTATCCTTTGCTGCCCGAACGATCCAGATGATGCCAAGACCTTGGCAGACGTGGCTGGTGATACCATTGATGAAGTATTCATTGGTTCGTGCATGACCAACATCGGTCACTTCCGTGCCGCTGGTAAATTGCTACAAGACGTACCAGCAGGTAGCCTCAAGACGCGTCTATGGATTGCACCGCCTACTAAGATGGATGCACGCCAGTTGATGGAAGAAGGTTATTACAACGTCTACGCACAAGCCGGCGCTCGTACTGAAATGCCAGGTTGTTCACTATGTATGGGTAACCAAGCACGTATCGCACCGAAATCGACTGCGGTATCAACATCAACGCGTAACTTCCCGAACCGTCTGGGTCAAGGCGCTAACGTATACCTAGCATCTGCAGAGCTTGCCGCAGTTGCCGCGGTACTTGGTAAATTGCCGACTAACGATGAGTATCAGCAGTATGCTGGCATGCTCAACAGCATGGGTGATGAAGTCTATCAATACATGAACTTCGACCGTATGGAAGAGTACACTGAAGAAGCGGATAAAATTAACGTTGCTCAGTTGACCTAATTTTGGTTAAAAATTGAGTTAGCCGTTTTTAAGTAAACAAAAACCCCGTATCGTCATGATGCGGGGTTTTTGTTATGAAGGCACCAGCTGATTTCTCTCACTATCTTCTGTATAATATAAGGGCAGGCGGAAACCGTGGCTCTGCACTTCGCTTACCTCTTTTTTATCTTTTCTATCTCGGGACGGACCGATACTTTGATATGCACTTTTTTGTTTAAATACAGGTGCTTTGGAGTTTTGGTTGATGATTACATTATCACCGTTTAGACGTCGTATTGTCTACGTAACTGTGTTCGAGATTGTCGCAATTATCTCCTCTACCTTTGTATTGATGAAGCTGAGCAATAGCAAGGCGTCAGAATCATTGCCCGTTGCGATGATGGTCTCTCTAGCAGCCGTTATTTGGAACTTTCTATATAATACTGCTTTTGAAGCATGGGAGCGTCGCAGGCATATTGCGTGTCGTACGTTATGGATACGTAGTGCTCATGCGTTTGGTTTTGAAGGTGGGCTGGTGTTGATCTGCTTGCCACTATATATGGTTTGGTATCACGTTGGCTTGCTCCAAGCGTTTATGATGGAAGCTGCCTTGCTAGTGTTTTTCTTAATTTATAATTTCGTATTCACCTTTATTTTTGACAAGATATTTACCTTACCGTATCACTATAAGTCAGTATCTGCTTCTTAACCGCAGACATAAACGAAAAGAGGGCTACCATATTGGCAGCCCTTTTTTTTGATACTATAAATAGCGAGTTATTTGGTTATGAATAAATTTAGCCGTCAAATCAACCCGCTTACTACTCAATCATTTACCTTGATAAACTGGTTTGCGCTTTTCAATAAAGGCGCTGACGCCTTCGATAAAGTCATCGGTTTTTGCCATCATGGTCTGCTGCTCCACTTCCATATCTAATGCTTCGTTCAAACCCATAAACGCGTGCACATTGAACATATGTTTCATAGAGGCTAGGGCTTTACCTGGCAGCTGGCTCAATCTTAGAGCCAATGCTTGAACGGTGGCGTCTAGCTCTTCTGCACTAACCACTTGATTGACCAGATTTAAGCGTGCCATATCTTCTGCTTTTAGCTTATCACCCAGCATCACAAGCTCAGTGGCTTTTGCTGTACCAACCAATTGATTCAATAAATAAATACCGCCTGCATCTGGCACTAAACCAATATTGACAAAGGCTTGGACAAACTTTGCATTATCCGCTGCGATACGAAAATCACAGGTAAGCGCTAAGTTCATGCCAGCCCCTGCTACGGCACCTTCTAATTTGGCAATGATTGGTTTATGGACATTACGTAGCTTTAAGCTGACTTCGCCTGCGCCTTCTACCATGCCCTTTAGTTTGTTTGAAACAATGTCCTTGTCCAATCCTTCAGATAACATCTCTTTGATATCGCCGCCACTTGAAAAATTACCACCAGCGCCTTGCAAGATAATGACTCGTACTTGATCATCAGCCGCTGCTTTATCTAGCGCTATTAACACGTTGTTTTTTAGTGGCGTGCCAAACGCATTTAAGCTTTTTGGATCGTTAAACGTAATGGTGGCAATGTGATTATTCACTTGATAATCAACGATAGACTGTGACATTTGAGATTTCCTTATTTTCAGTGACTGTGTTAAGCAGCGATTTTTGGTACCCGTATAAAAGACAGCGGGACAAATTGATGGTAATAAATAACGCAATGCTGATTACTATAGCAGCTTGCGCGCATTATAAAAGCAGGTTTTGTGGGCGCTTAAGACACATCTACATGGCGGTTGGCTCTTTGAGTTGCTCGTATAAACTGCCATGCCTGTATGAACAAAAAGAGTGTATGAATAAGATACAGATAATACGCATGGTTCATAAAAAGGTGAGTTCCTGACTTATTAATAGATTATGCTACTATGCAGGTAGCGCGTTAGGTCATGCGCAGCCCAACTGATTAATCAAAGTTTTCACCAAACAAGGAAGTGATTATGCCAACGATAAAAGTCAACGATGTCGATATCTATTATGAAGACAGCGCGCCCAATGACACGCAAAAACCCGTTATCGTGTTTGCCCATGGTCTGCTGTGGAGCTCGCAGATGTATGACAAGCAAGTAGAGTATTTTCAAACCGATTATCGCTGCATTGCGTTTGATTTTCGAGGGCAGGGTCAGTCACAGATTACCAAATCTGGCTATGATATGGAGACATTGACTGAGGATACACTTGGCCTAATTGACGCACTCGCTATTGCTAAATGTCATTTTGTTGGGTTATCCATGGGCGGGTTTGTCGCTCAACGTATTGCGCTTAAGCGACCGGATTTGCTGTTATCACTCGCGCTACTTGAGACATCAGCTGATCCTGAAGACCCAAAAAACATTCCTGAGTACCGCAAACTGGTCAAAGCCATTCGTTGGCTAGGGATGAAGCGTGTGAGCAAAAAAGTCATGCCCATTATGTTTGGCAGTACTTTTTTGGCCGACAAGCTGCGCAAATCTGATCGCAAACAGTGGCTGACGATGCTACAAAGTAATCGTAAGGGTGGTGTCGTTAAGGCGACAATGGGGGTCATCGATCGCACTGGCACTTATGAGCAACTGGGTGATATCACGACACCGACACTTATTGTCGTGGGTGATGAAGATGCCGCAACGCCTTACGCAAAGTCTGAGCGTATGCATTTTGCTATCGCTGGGTCGAAGCTTGCTATTATTAAAGGCGCTGGCCATACGTCGACAGTGGAAGAGCCTGATCAAGTGAACCGAGTGCTCAGTCAGTTTTTGACAAGCTGTGTGTAATGCTAAGCTGCTGAGGCAAATTCGCATAAAGTCAGACTGTTTTGGCAGTAGGTTATAACAATTCATAGAAAAGCCGCTACCAGTCATTGATAGCGGCTTTTTTTTATCCTATTATGCTCAATACTGACGATTACATCCGTGAGCTATATTGGCTGTGGCCATCATCGATAGTGCCAAATGCTTCTGCACGATTGACGATTTCGGTTGCCCATGCCCGGTGGGTCGCAGGTTCTAGCATGGTATTGTTGTACTTAAATACGGCCTTGGCCTCACTATGTAGAATCGCTTGTGCTTCATCCAATGTACTTAGCGGCACACAGTAGGCTTGCTGCACCAGTGCAATTTGGCTTGGGTGAATGACCGTTTTACCGACCAGTCCCAAACTGACATCATGATTTAGCTCCTGCATAAAAAGGGTTGGCTGATCTAAATACTCAAATACAGGTGCGGTGAGATAAAAACCATGCGGTACAAAGCAGCCAAGCAGCTGATAGGCAAGGGTGCCGATAGGCGTATCATAGACAATGCTATTCTTTGGACGACGCAGGCGCAATGCGGCAAATAAGTCATTACCCCCGATACGTAGCGCAAATACTGGCTGACTAAACGCTTCTTTAAAGGCAATCGCCAGCTCTTGATTATGATGCGGATTGAATAATGCAGCCGTTTCGAGCGTCGGCATCAGCAGATGATCAGCATTGAGGTTCTGACAGGCCATGCGCCAATTGGATAAGCTATACATATCGACTTTTGGCATGACAAAACCATCAATGAGATCAATATGCGCATAATCAGCCAATTGCTGTAGCATCATTGGGCTACGCGGACGTATAAAAACCAGTGGACGCGTTGGGTGCTGTGCGTGAATAGCAGCGGCTCGGGATGGATCATTGATGCTATTGACATGCTCAGCCCACGTACCCAGCAGCGTGCGCAAACGCTCAAGCGCCAACTCCACATCCTCATGACTGACGGCATCTTCTAAACAGATAATAATACTATTGATCGTTGGTAGCTTGTCGCGCTTAATCACTTGCCAGATGTCTTGGCGAGTGGCAGGCATATAGAGGCTCGCCCCTAGTTGGTAGGGATGGTGCGTGTGCGGTCTGACCATCGCATGACGCTCAGTAATCAGATGCGCATAAGACAGGGTATCATAGGACTGAGTGTCAAGGTAAGTCGCTGACTCGTTGTTTGTTATATCTGACATAGTTGGCATCATAAATAGAGTGTAAAGGGCAAGCGTTCAATCGCGCTAGTGGTGCTCAAGCCAAAAGCATTAACTGTCTTTGGCTCGTTGCTTGATAAGGGTGATGGCTTGATAAGGGTGTATTTTATCACCTAATACCTCAATAGTGATGCCTCGCTGCGCACATAAATGACGCAGTAGTGCGGTATCGGGATGCGCCGCGGTCGCGAGCAATATACGCTCTGGATCGCGGCGTAGTATCGCGCGCGTCGCCTCGGCGATAGTCGGCTTAATACGGTTGCGATTGGTAATGTCATAGTCCGTGGCGAGCGCATCTATTAATGCTGCCGTCTGGTAGCGCGGCTGCTGATAGGTTGGCAAATGCTCTGGCAGCATAGTCAATGAGCGTCTGGCTGCATCAACATGATCGATAAATGCCAAACTATGATCTGCGTCTATCAAATCCTCATAAAAGACACTGCGGTGTAGACCAGATGACGGCTCGGTGTATAAGCTGCGTGAAATCAGTCCTGATACGGTACTATTTAACAAACCCGATGGAATTAACCAATCTTCCGCGCTCGCGGCGAGCCAAGCAACGCCCGCCGGATCGGCAAGGGTCAGTAGTGGAATGACATCAGCACCTTGATGAAAAATATTGGCAAAGCTGGTGTGAATGGGATCGCTAAATGTCTCTAAGCTACGAGCAAGCTCCTTATAAATCGCGCCTTTACCTGTCCAGCCATCGACAAATACAATCGGACTGTTTGGGTAAGCGTCAAGCAGCATTTGCAGCGCCACAGGATCTAGCCCGCGATCACGAATGATACTGATGCCATAATGTATACTTGGCAAATGATAGCTGCTATCTGTGTCAGATAACGCACGCTGCAATAGCACACCAATCGGTAGACCTGCCCGTACCAAGCTAATCAAGACTAGCGGATGCTCGTCACTGACATCATGACAAAAGACATGATGTAGGGTATGCGCTAAGCGTGCGATATCAGTTGCGGCTCTCTTGCCACCTTGCGCTAGTGCCTGTTGGTATAGCTCTTCATGCATCGCGGTAGGCGCTTGCTCCAAGGTCAACATATCAGAGTAGTGACGTTGCCCACTTTGAATGAGTGCCTCTTTTTGACTGACGGGCACATCAGCAACAGCGTCTTTATCGACGATATCGAGCAGTACGGTCACATCACTGGCAAGGTAGCTACCTGAGCCGTAATTGTTTAGATTGGCTCTGTTGGTCTGTATGTTAGGTAAAGTCATAGTATGAATAATAGCACTCGTGATGATAAAAGAGAGGTTCTGTGTCTGCTTTTTGGCTGATTTTCTGGGCTGATGTTCTAGCCCAAATAATTAGACAGATGGCTAAGGCTGATACTGCTCATGCATCTGACCGCGGCTTGGCATACCGTACCAGTCAAGCAGCTGCAAAAAAGGCAAGTCTGCCAAGCTATCACCAAAACCAAAACTGGGACGCTGATGGTCTAAATGATTGTCTAATAAAAACTGTACAGCATGGCGCTTGTGTACCGCGTGCGGTAATATCGCTAGATTGTTGGCATTCACATGCACATAAAAATCTTGCTCAAAATCGCGTATTAACGTGGGCAGTTTTTTGGCCAGTTCAACTAATGCTTGATGGTCTTTTTGCGCGTGTTTGATCGCTAGATAAATCGTTAATTCTTCATTTACAGACCCATTATTAAAGCTATCGACATGCGGCGTAAATACCAAATGACTCTGCTCACTTTTGCTATGACTAGCAAACAGCTCGCTTAGTTGGTTTAACTTATCTTGCAACGGTGCAAGCTTGCTATGCATATGTTGCTGCCACGCGCTTAGTAACTGCCCATCAGCCGTTAAAATAATGGCGCCATGGGTCAATACTTGCCAACTGTCGAATGGCAGTTTCACGCGTTTGATCTCACTGCGGTCACGTGCTGTTACTACGATTAATTCAGTGCTATTGAGTAGCCAATTAAAAAAAGTCGCTTGGCGCTGACTCATAAAGCTTAGTGGCTCATTTTGCTTATTGACCGTCGCACAAACCAAGTGTTCTGGCTCTGCAGTCGGGACTTGCCAAGCATCAATCTTGCGCTGGGTTTGAAAAAGTGTATCGTCCAAATCCATTAAGGCATAGGGTTTGATAATATCGGCGCTGGGCTTGAAAAATGGGATAGTCATGACGTCGTCCATAAACAGTTAGTATGAAAGTTAAAGAATGGTTTAAATTGTCGGACTTACCACCAACACATTATTCAAACCGCGCCACATCGCATCGACGCTATCAGCAGCTGTCTCCACACACAACACAATCAAGTCCCACTCGTCAGGGTCAACATTATAAGCAAAGTTGGTCATGCCAAGCCCATAATTATCATGAAAGCTCAGCATCGTAGTAATGGCGCCGCCAAGCGCAATCGGTGAGCGAGTTAATGCACTAAATTTCACGATAGCATTTGTGTCAGCTTTGAGGTTTTGAGATGTTGTCTCAAGCCATTCCGCCAACAAAAACGGCAACCAAACAAACTCATTGCTACCCAACACCAATATTTTTTTGGGCAATTGAGTGACATCAAAGCTGTCTTGATTATGGAAGCTTGCAAATGCAGCCTGAAAGCTCGAAAGATAGTTATTAAAGCCATCTGTGCTATTTAATGTGGGAAAACGTCCCCAGTTACCTGTAAATCCAAGCGCTTGACTACCAGCGGCAGTGGTATCAACCGATGGCATGGTGATAGGCTCTGGGTTGGGCGCGTCTGTCCATTGCCATGCGCCTGACAGTAAGTGATGGCGATGAAACTCAATACCAGTTAAGCGATCTGCCATACGCGCAGGCATAATATCATCTGTCTGCTGGTTTGTATTTTCTTGATCCAATGACCAATCAACCAAAGTCGTTAGATGTACTTGCTCTAGCTGAGTGAGCCCTGCATCACGTAAGGCCGTGACGACATTGACACAAGTATTGCCTGTTGATGCTTCATCATCGACCATAATCAGCGTTTTGCTAGCGAGTAGCTGCTCTTGCGTGACGCTATCTGTACTTTGATAAATTAAATGCTGGCTGGCATGACTATGATCTTCATTAAACGTTGTTAATAACGCTTCGGAGTTATTGTCACTATGCTGCGTGTGACGCGTAGAGTTTAGCAATAACGCATTTGGATAACGTGTTTGTAGTGCTTGATGCACGCCAGCGGATAGACCCACTGCTGTCTCTGCCATACCAATAACTAAAATTGGCTTGGGCAAATCGCTAGGAACTAAATTGGCTAAATCAGTAAACGCATCTCGCATCGTGCTGGGTGCCACGGGGATATGACGGCCCAATACTTTGGATACAAACAAAAACGCCCGTTTTGGATTAATACGCTGAGCAAAACCAAGCAGATCTTCTAATTGATAACTGTCGTTTTGTTTCAGGCTATTTTTGTTAGCCATTGAGTTGGTCTGATAGGTCAGATCAAGGGTGCCGCGAGGTAGGGTGATGCTGCGTTTATAGGTTTTGTTAGAAGTTATATCTTGATTTGTATCATTCATTATTTCTTGTTGTCCTATGTATTATCAGATTTTGTTTGTTGCTAGTGTTTACTTAGCTTTATGACGTACATAGAGCGTAGAGTTTACCGTTTTGGTTTCAAATATTCCGATATTTCTAATCATGCTAGAGAGTCTGGCATAACCGTAATTTTTAGGATCGAAATTTGGGTAGTGTGTTTTTATGGCGTTGCCAATCAAACCGAAATTCACCCAGCGCTCGTGGTCGGCTTTCGGGTGATCGATAATGGAAGCACGCAGACTATTTAATAATTTTGTATCACATTTTAGGCGACTCTCATTCCATGTTGACGTGACATTGCCGTTTGGTGCTACACTGGACATTGGCAATGTACCATTTTTTAGTTTAATAGAAATGACTTTGTTCACAGTACGGATGTCATATAACGCCATTGCTATAATTAATTCTGAAAACTTTGCATAGCCATATCTATCTAACTTGATATTTGTATGGTGTTGTTTAATCTGGCTGGCAAGATAAGATAAATTTGACCAGCCTTTGGCAGAATTTGGGTCTTCTTTTATCAGCTTGTTTAATATGCTAATAAGATGTGTCTGCTTTTGAAGTGCTTTGGTTGTCCATTTTTCGGGTGATGTTTTGGATTCGGCGACAGGCAGCAATGGTTTTGTCTTAGTATCAAAGCTAGGCGTGTCTTTGTGCTCGCTAATGGGCAGTGCTTTTGGTAAAGGTACTAGATCCTCCACGTAGTAAAAACTGTCACAGGCTTGTGTGAATGCTTTAACGGTCTGCTTTTTACCGAAACCAAAGACTTTGATACCATTTTTTCGTATGCGTAACGCCAAAGCAGTGAAGTCACTATCACTAGATACTAAGCAAAAACCGTCATAATGACCACTATGTAATAAGTCCATAGCTTCAATAACTAGACCAATATCAGTCGTATTTTTACCTTTAGCATAGGCGAAATGTTGTATTGGGTCGATAGCGTGTTTTAAGAGTGCTTCTTGCCAACCTTGAATATGTACATTGCCCCAGTCACCATAGACTTTTTTGCAAGTAACATTACCGATACTCTCTATCTTACGTAAAATATAATTAATGTTATTAGCTGAAGCATTATCGGCATCGATAAGAACGGCTATGTTGTTGAGTTTCATTGATATAACAGTCCTTGATTAATACCGTTTTTCTTTTGATCTTATCATTGTAGTATGTCGTTAACCCTGACAGCCTACCAGCCATAATGCACTGCGACTTTGCTTGCTCAGTTGCGGCGTGGTCAGAAGCGTGGCGCTTGACGAATCAGCCTTACTCTCCAAACTGATCCCAGCGCTCGCAATTAAGGCAGATAATAACTGAAATTTCACCGCATAGTTCATGTTTTGGGCGTGTTCATGAACGAGACTGGCAGTCACCATGCCGATGACCTCACCGGTTGGTAGTAGTAAAGGACTACCACTAGAGCCAGGCTGAATGGGTGCGGTAAACTGAAGATAACGAATATCATCGTTTAAGCCCGTTAGCCCTGAGATACAGCCTTGTGTGACTTGTAGTTGACTGCTTAGCCCTGATAATGGAAATCCTAATGTAGTAATGGTCTCACCCAATATGTCACTGCATTGCTGTGCCAATGGTATATGGCTGGGCAGGGGGTCACTGACTCTGATAATAGCGGAGTCGCTACCGATATCACTGAGCACGACTTGTGCCTCGCGATCAGGCTGACCTTGCTGGCGTATGCCAATCATTTGAGCGGACTCAATCACATGATAGCAGGTGAGCAAGTGGTGCGGATCAATGGCAAACGCCGTCCCTGTCCATGTCTCACCTGCCTGCACGTGACGAGGCGGACGCATTTCATTGTGAGGGCAGGCTTGCTGTTGCTGTGCTGCTTGGATACGTGCATGTGTGTTGGGTGGACGAACATCAAGACTGACTTGTACTCGCTGCTCAAGACTCGTCAAACCTTGGGTCGAAGCTTCGTCAAGCGCCCGACATTTAAACTGTCCATTCCGCTGATATATCTCTAGTATAATCGCAGCTTTGACGTGGCGTTCGCGCGCTGTAAAGTCGTAGCGAAGTGCGCCATCATTCAGTGTTAAGCAAACATTGCTTAGCTCAACCGCAGGCAAGTTCAGGCTAGGCTCATCGTAAGCATAAGCAATCAGCTGTAAAAAATGCACACCTTGTTGCTCAAACAATTTGGGTAGATTAAGCTGCCATTTGCTTGGGTTATTGGCATCATCTATCGTTGCCCAGTCTTTGGGCTCATGTAAATAAGCAGGGCTACAAACAGCCTGACGATTGGCATCTAATGGCAACCAAAGTAGCCCAAGCTGCTGTCCAAACTTAAGCGGAGAAGTGCTAGAAAATGCGACCGAGCAGCGCACGTCTGCGATAACAGCATTAGCGCCTAACACGAGTGTGGTCTGTGCTGTCATCGTCTACCTTTTATTGGATATATACTCGGTTGTCAGTCGTTCTTTATGTTGCCTGCTTATTTTTACTTATTCAGCAGTATCTTCAATTTTTACGCCTACCATAATGGAGCGTACTTGACAGGGCGTTATTTGCTGTATGATATCAGTCAATTGTGGCTTATCGGTCAAGCCAAGCCAATAGCCAAATCCGACCTGTGTCAAATCCACATCGCTATGCGTTGTGTAACCAATACCACCAGACGGGCGGCTATTGATCTCAAGCACACGGTGCTGACCGTCATCATCAGCTTTGGTCTGCACACTGACGATACCGTCACAGCCAAAGGCTTTAATCAATGGAATCACCACATCCATGACGGATTGCTCATAGCCAATATGCTGGATTTTGCCGGTTTTATAACGCGTGACGGCGGCCAAGACCTCACCGTATTCGCAGACCACATCGATAGAGTATTCCTGCCCTGATAGATAAGGCATAAGCAGCATAGGAATAGGGCGCTCACGTACCATTAGACTGTTGGTATACGCATTGATAAACTGCGCGGTATTGATTTTTTTCTCTTCGGTAAAGTACAAATGCTCAAAACTATCGTAGTGTTCATCAGGTTCTTTACCTGAGTCCAAGCGCCAAAATCCTTGAGCAAAAATACCAACAACTGGTTTGACACATAGGGGCTGATGACCGTGTTCGGCAAGTAATGCTTCCAGCTCTGTCACATTATCAAAGCGCCAAGCATCAGCGACAGGGATATTGTGTTGGTGACACTGCTGCATAAAGGCAAACTTATCTTCGATCGACTCTAGTGCTGCTACGCTGGTTGCGCCTGTAAGCAAACGAATACCAGCGGCATCAAACGCCTCACGATGCGCTTCATAATCGACCCCATTGCGCCCCGTTAATAATACTTTGACGTTGTGCTCTTTGGCGTGTTCCAAGACGAATTGCCAGCGAGGTATAACAGGCTCAGTTGTCTCTTGTGCCTCATCCTCTATGGCTGCTTTTTCTGGATATGGTTCGCGATAGACCCTATCAGCAAATTCAAAAATCTCAGGTCGGTTATGACGGTGTGAGGCAATAATATTAAAAGGGGTGCTAGATTTGCTTTTTAAGTTCTGTAAGCTCTCTAACATATCGCGCTGGCTGGATTGACCCTCAGCTAACCAAGCAGCTATTGATGTGGAGTGGACGCTATCGTTAGCAAGGTTAGTCATAATTCTCTCAGCGTTATTATCATATGTAGGGAGTTGGATGAGTGGATACGGTTATTGAAAACTGGCGGCAGTATAGTCAAAATTTGATCATTCAGCAGCATATATTATATACAAATGGCACAGGTTATAAATGCCCCTGATGAAATAGGCAAAAGGATTTGTAAGAGTGATCTTGTAGCTAGTAGCGCGGTTGGTCGGTTTAAAATGTTCATAATATTCATGCTACTATATGACGATAGTGAGCATGCCAATGACAACAACGACAACATAATAAAGAATCTAAAGGACGTATGATGAATCAACCTCAGCAACTGATCGCAGGTGCCAATGCACCATTACCAACTGATAATATTAGTGTCCGCATCTTAAGCCAAAACGCCATTGATTGCGCCGCTTATCGTCTGACGACTGATGGCAAAGTACGCGGCGATGGTGACATGATATTTTATGGTCAGAAACGTAGCGATGATGGCAATGTTAGTTTTCGTGGTCACGACAGTGACGGATTTTTTGATATCAATTTGCCCGCGCAGCCTGCGAGTATTGAAAAAATCGCTTTGGCATTCTCTAGCGAGCAAACGCTGGCACAAGTCGGCGATGTCGATATTCAGGTACTACAAGGCAGTCAGGTATTGATGACTTGTCAGCTGAGCAGTGCTGGGCGTAATGAAAAAGCCATTATTTTGGCGGAGTGTTATCGCAGACAAGGCAACTGGAAGTTTCGCTTTATCGCGCAAGGATTTAATGGCGGCCTAAAACCGTTGTCGGAGCACTTTGGCGTTGAGATTGCTGATGATGCGCCAGCACCCCAAAATACAACGCAAAATCAGGCTCAGCTGATTAATACGCAAAAAGCAGACAATACCTCTCAAGCGAGTACTCCGCCACCGATTCCTGCGACCCCGTCGGTCAACCTAAACAAAATCACTTTAACCAAAAATCAGTCCAGCATCAATCTGAAAAAGCGCGATGATTTTGGCAAAATCTCAGTGAACTTAGACTGGAACCAACGTCCAGAGAGTAATAAGTCAGCACCCAAGGAAGGCCTATTGGGTGATCTGTTCAAACAGCATCAATCAAGCGGTATAGATCTAGATGTTGGCGCGATGATTCATCTAAAAAACGGCGAAAAAACCCTGATTCAAGCACTGGGTAATCGCTTTGGTAGCCTGCAATCAGCGCCTTATGTATGCCTGCGAGCCGATGATAGAACGGGGCAGGTGAGTGGCGGTGAGTGGCTTGATATCAATGGTAAGCAGTGGTCACAGATTGAGGAGGTATTTATCTTTGCCTTTATTTATGAGGGCGCGCCAAACTGGGAAAAAACCGATGGCGTCGTGACCATTCATGTACCCGATCAGTCACCGATTGAGACCCGTTTAACAGAAGGGGCTAGTAACTTGCCGATGTGTGCCATCGCGCGTTTGGTCAATCAGCAAGGCAGTATCAATGTCGAGCGTATCAATCAGTATTTTAAAGGGCATCAGGAAATGGATAAGGCCTTTAACTGGGGGTTTAGCTGGAAGCGTGGTCGTAAATAACAGCGTTAATAATACTTTTTTATAGTGAATTCAGTATAAAAACGATACAGCGGGACTGGGATAAATTTTTCGCAGCATCGAGCAGCGTAGGTACAGCACGCAAGGAAAATTTAGACCAGTTCCACCTTAATATATAATGTATCTGTTTTATTTAGGATTGACTATAGTGTAAAAGCCCATTGATAAAAAGAGCGGCCCATCTATTGATAGATGGGCCGCTCTTTTTTGAAATAAATTATTCAACTGGATTAGTAATACTCCAGTTAAAGGCTCAACTCAGTTATGCGTGCGGCGTAATTGCAGGCATTAAATCATGGAAAGTGCGACCAGACGCAGTCTCGCCAATAGCGTGCATTTTCCATTCATTGTTATGCCGATAGACTTTTGCCATCACCATAGCAGTATGTCCACCTTGTGCCGATAAGTTGTAGCGAGCTACTTCGCTGTTGTTATTGGCATTAACGATACGGCAAAACGCGTTTTCTACCGTCTCAAACGTCTGGCCGGTAAAGCTATTGACCGTAAACACTAATGAAGTCACGTTGGCTGGGACTCTTGAGAGATCAACGTCGATGACTTCATCATCGCCATCGCCGTCGCCAGTACGGTTGTCGCCTGTATGGACGATACTGCCATCTTTTGATTTAAGCTGACTGAACCAGATAGCATCGACCGCTTGTTTGTTTGCGTCAAACATAATGCACGAAGCATCCAAATCGATAGAATCGCCGCCGCTACCACCGCCGAATAATTTACCTAAAAAGCCACCTTTTTTGTCTTGTGGATTTTGAGCGACATCCCAACCTAGACCTAATTTGACTTGAGTCAGCTCGCCGCCTGCTTCTTTGCTTAGGGAGATTTTCTGTCCCTTTTGTAGACTAACTGCCATGTGAGTATCCTTATAATAATTGTGAGTAAAACTGCTTAAACATAGTTCTAAAAAACGCTATAAGATATTATCTAAAAAACCACCGCCGCCGCCGCGACCGCCTGAGCTCGTTCCTAAGACACTCTGCAGCCAACCTTGATAGCTGTCGCGATTGCGCGAGCAAATAATGACTTTACCGCTTCCTGAAAAGTTCAGAACCATACCTTCGCCACTGGTGACGGAATTGATGATATTGCTCATGATGCCTTTTTTCTTGCTGGTCGAGACAGACAGCTTATAGTCGAGGTTCGAATCCCAGCAAACCACATGACCATTATCAATAATGACATCTTTGTCTGGGGTGACCTCAATCTCAAACAATGAGCCAAAACCAGATACCACAACCTGACCTTTTCCTTGCGTCTGCATGACCATAAAGCCACCATTATCACCGAATACCGCGCCGCCTAGATTACGCTGAATATTGGCTCTGATATCAACGCCAGTTTGCGCCGCGACAAAAGCACCATCACTCAAGGTATATTGCTGTGATCCCACCTCGATGATTTGCATATCGCCATCTAGTGTGGGGGCAAGCAAACAGTCGCCTTCGCCATGGACTGCTTCAATCTGCTGTTGAAATAACGATTCATCATTGGCAAAGCGGCGCATAAGCGATTGCATCAGTCCACCTTGTAGCTTACCTTTTAGCTCAAGGTTAGACTCCATCATTACCATTGCATTGGCTTCACAATAAATTGAATCACCTTTTTTGAGATTACAATGCAAAAAAGGCTCAATAGTACCGATTAAACTGAATGTTGCGGCCATGGGGTGCAAATCCTTATTCTAATATCTTTGATAGGTGCTCTTAATGTGGGGGGGGATAGACCTATGTGTTTTAGCGTTTTTATATTGATGAGCCTATTAAATTTAAAGCCATCAAATGCGTTAAAAGGGCACACTTGATGGCTCATAGGCGTTGCTATCAGAAAACTGATAGCAACGCTTGGCTCGCTAGATATTTACGTCAATTTAACGTTACACGTTTACGCCGTAAGACGCTGCTAATGGTCCAAGACCACCGCTGAAACCTTGACCGACGGCACGGAATTTCCAATCGCCGCTGTGGCGATATAGCTCACCAAAGATCATAGCTGTTTCAGTGCTGCCATCTTCTGATAGGTCGTAACGGGCGATTTCAGATTGACCATTATCGTTTACAACACGGATATAAGCATCGCCAACTTGACCGAAGTTTTGGTTACGTGCTTGGCCTTCATAGATGATGGCACAAATGGCAACTTTGTTTACATCAGCTGGGATGCTCGCAAGATTTATTTTGATTTTTTCGTCATCGCCATCGCCTTCGCCAGTACGGTTATCACCAGTGTGCTCAACGGCGCCATTGTCTGACTTTAGATTATTAAAAAAGATAAAATCTTGATCGTTACGGACTTTGCCTGCTTCGTTGATTAAGAAGGCAATAGCGTCCAAGTCAAACTCTTGACCGTCAGTTGCGCGTGGATCCCAGCCTAAACCAACTGTGATGTTGGTTAAACCTGGTGCTTCTTTTGATAAGTTTACGTTGCCGCCTTTTGTTAAGCTAATAGCCATACAAATACCCTTTGGATTAATAATTAAGTGGATTGGGTCGAAAAAATAAATTAAAGGTTGTGCAGTGACTGATGTGAAAGGACAACTGGTAAAGAACCTAGTTGTATACCACGTCCTGCATATCATTACGTTTTACTATACTAAGCGTTTGCTCACTAAGCAAGGCGTATTTTGTGCGCTTACTATATGCTTACTAAGCGACATAATAACCCTGCATTTTTGATACTTTTTAATCATCTTAGCAATAGTGGTTAACGTATTGTTATGCAAAGGTAAATTATTTAATGACTGTTTCCTTTGGATTAAGCCATAGAATGAAGAGAAACCTACCCTAGGTTGCAAAGACATAACCAAAAAAAGCGGGTCGTACCAGATATGTTGGTACGACCCGCTATAAGCTTGACAACTCAATAAAATTTAAACGTAATATTGTACTGAATAATCCATTAATAAAAGTATTTAGATAAAGGTTTTATTCGGCAAAAACCGACCAGCCTGTTTGCCTGCCATTATAACGCAAAAAAGCAGGCCATATCTGATGATACGACCTGCTCAAAGCTATACAGCATCATGCGAACAACAGGTGCTAATTAAGCCTTGCTGCTTCCGCTTTACGATGTTTCAGCGACGCCCATAATGCAAAACCAATAAAGGCAATACCGATAAGACCAGTAATAATTTCTGGTACATGGAACTTCACTGACAACAGCATAATGATGGCTAAGGCACCGATGGCGTAATGTGCGCCATGCTCAAGATAAATAAACTCATCAAGCGTGCCTTTGTCTACCAAGAAGATAGTCATCGAACGTACGAACATCGCACCAATGGCAAGACCAAGCATGATAACAATGACATCATTGGTAATGGCAAATGCGCCAATCACACCATCGAAACTGAATGAAGCATCGAGGATTTCTAAGTATAAGAAACCAATGATACCGCCTTTCATGATAGCGCTGGTTGCGGCTGCGCCACTTCCTTCGTTTTCTAAGTCTTCTTCGAGATCACCTTCTAGCATACCAGAGACAACCTGTACACCAAGGTATACTAGAATGCCCCAAACGCCAGCAATGAGCACAGCACTTGACTGCTCTGCACTGGCCCATGATACCGCAATCATTAAGACGATAAGCGCAACAAATACGCTCATCGCATCGACTTTGCCTAGCTTGACCAAACGGCTCTCAAGCCAGTCAAACCAATGGACATCTTTGTCATCAAAAATAAAGTTCAAGAAAACCAATAGTAAGAAAATACCACCAAAGGCTGAGATTTCAGCATGGTGCGCCATCAATCTGGCTGAGTATTCTTGAGGATTGTTCAAGGCCAAATCGATCACTTGCATCATACCAAGGTCAGCGGTAACCGCAACGATGACAATAGGGAAGACCAAGCGCATACCGAATACCGCAATTAAAATACCCACGGTTAAAAATATCTTTTTCCAAAATTCGTCCCAGCCCTTAAGGACTGAAGCGTTGACCACCGCGTTATCAAAAGATAACGAAATCTCCATGACGGCCAAAATAGCGGTAATCGATAGCGTGGTTATCATCCCACCCATACCGCCATGTGAATATCCCCACCATGCCGCTATTGCTAAGGCAATGATTGTGAAGATAATATCTAAATAAAAATGTCTCATGACACATCCTATCTGGTTGCGTAAAGCTGGTCTATTATAGACACAAGCCGCAAAAAAGTGGTTATTGCTAACCACTTTTTATGCATAATTTTAAACGAAACGTAAAGCATTACTAGTCATTGGGGCATTAAAAATTGTGACTATTTGCAACGATGCTCGCTTGATATCTTGGACGTGATAATCGGAATGGCTGATAGCCCAAATGCCAATAAAAATAAGGCTCTAGATATCAACGCCGTACTGATGACACATCGCCTGTAAGCCACCTGAATAACCTTGACCTACCGCGCGGAACTTCCATTCACCGTTATGGCGATATACTTCACCGAATACCATGGCTGTCTCAACAGAGTAATCTTCTGCTAGATCAAAACGTACCACTTCAGTACCGGTTTCTTCGTTAACAACGCGGATAAAGGCATTGGCTACCTGACCGAAGTTTTGGTTGCGAGTAGCAGCGTCATGGATAGTCACCGTCACGACTACTTTATCAACGTCAGCAGGTACTTGGGTTAAGTTTACTTTGATAACTTCATCATCACCATCGCCTTCGCCAGTACGGTTGTCACCTGTGTGCTCGACCGCGCCATTATCAGATTTCAGCTGATTATAGAACTTAGATTAACACACCAAGTGCAACGCTAATTAATATTATAGAACGCCTGCATAGGCGTTTTAAACCCTAATCGTTTTCTTGGTCTGTTGTTTAGTTTGTTCTCAATGTCCTGTATTTCATTATC
>NZ_JABLTF010000013.1:0-71427 GCF_024085615.1 Psychrobacter sp. PSP | reverse complement strand
AGGGATAGTTTGATCTATATGCTTCTTGTGCCATGAGCGCAGGGTTTCAGGCGTGCAGCCAATCTTAGGGGCAATGGCTTGAATGGCTGCCCATGTGGAGGGATAGTCGTTTGCTGCTTCGATCAGCATACGGACGGCGCGTTCTTTAATCTCAGGAGTGTAGGTTTGTCTTTTCATTGTCGTATTCTCTCAGAATGTTAAGTCTCCGACAATACCGGGGCGGTTCAGGCACCTTTTATTGTAGACCCTGAGCTTTATAAAACATTGAATGTGAGGTTTAGTCAAGATAAAGATCCTGCTACACACACAATTGGTAAGTTTATAAAAGAAATGTATTCGCCTTTAATTTTTGATGGAAGGGTAGTCAAGGATAACAGTATTGGTGATGAAAAGTTATTTGAAAAGGCTCTAGCTAACATTGAAAGATATGGTAATGCAACAGGATTGTTAGAGAGCAGTATTCACGAGCAGATGCAACGCTATAACGATGTCTGTCCTAACCCTTATGAGGATAATGTCTATAATATAGAAGTGGCAGATCATCATACATATTTTGTTGGACACGATGCGGTGTGTGTAAACGCTACAAACTCGTAGGCATCATCCATGCTAACCTAACCCAAAACCACAATAACAATAATAATAGGAAAACGCATGCCCACCGACACCCGCCCGATTCTCGTCTTTGATGTTAATGAAACCTTGCTCGATATCAGTACCCTTACGCCTTTATTTAGCCGCCTTTTTAATGATGGCAGCATACTGCGCGAATGGTTCGCCCAGCTGGTGCTGTACTCGCAAACCCTGACCTTATCAGGACTGTATACGCCGTTTGGTGAGATTGGGGTCGGCGCGCTGCGGATGGTTGCTGATATTCATGGCGTTGAGATTGCCGATGCCGATATTGACGAGCTAAAGACGCGCATGGGCAAGATGCCCGCGTATGCCGATGTCGTGCCCGCGCTGACGCTGCTTAAGGAGGCAGGCTTTCGACTGGTGACCTTGACCAATTCAGAGTCCAGCGAGTCACCGCCACCGCTAGAAAAGGCGGGGTTGAGCGAATTTTTTGAGCGCTCATTTCATATTGAGGCGGTGCGTCAGTTTAAACCCGCACCTGCGACTTACAATCTGGTCGCCGAGGCACTGTCCGTGTCCACATCCGAGCTGTGTTTGGTCGCTTGCCATCTGTGGGACACGATAGGCGCGCAGGCAGCAGGCTGTCAGGGCGCGTTTTTATTGCGTCCGCACAATGCGTTATTGCCCGCCAACCACGTACCAACGCCCGATTATATGGCGGATGACTTACGCACATTAGCGCAGCAAATCATTACGCAAAACACCGACTCATAACGCCCAAAAAGAAACATCAAACAAGCCACCCAAGCAGGTGGCTTTTTTATGTCTGATAAAACAGTTGGGTGTGAGGCCGCTTATAAAACTAGTGCTTTAGCAGTAGTAGGCTTCTTTGTCTTTTAGCGCGTCTTGCAAATAAGCAACCAATAATTTGAGCTTTTGATCGGGCTGTTTTGATTTGGGATACACCGCAAACATCCCCATACGCTTGCGGGTAAAATCTTGCAAAATTTGGGTTAAAGTCTGGCGCTGAAAGGCTTTATACACTAGTGCTTGCGGCAAAAAAGCAATGCCCAAATCACTCAGCGCAGCATGTTTGATCGCGCTTAAATGATTGCTATGAAAGCGGCCACTGACGGGCAGCAGCAGCTCAGCACCATCCTCATATAACGGCCACAAGTCGCTACTGGTGTTATCAAATTTATAGATGAGGCAATCATGATTTTGCAGTTGGGCGGGGGTTTGCGGCGTACCATATTTGTTGAGGTAATTTTGGGTGGCGCAAATCACCCATTGACTGTCTATCAGGCGTTTGACAATCAAGGAGGAGTCTCCAAGCTCCGCCGTTCGGATGGCCAAATCAAAGCCATCTTCGACCAAATCAATCAAACGGTTGGTGATGTATAGCTCTACGGTTATCTCAGGATATTTTTTACAAAATTCAGCGATAGCCGTGCTGAGTAGTAAGTCAGAAGAGACCACAGGGGCGGTGACGCGGATATGGCCTTTCATGTTTTCGCCATAGCCGATGACAGTATTTTCCGCTTCTTGAATGGCAAGCTGAGCCAATTTGGCTTTGTGATACAGCGTTCGGCCGGCATCGGTCAAGCTGAGTTTTCGGGTGGTTCGGTAGAGCAATTGTGCATTTAAGTTGGCTTCTAGGCGCGCGATACGTTTGCTCACTACAGAATTGGTCAGCGCCAGTTTGTCAGCAACTTTGGAAAAAGAGCCTTCATCGACCACCAAAACAAACAAAACCATGTCATCAGCTTTAATCATACCGATTCTCTAATCAGGGTAATATATTTCGTATTATAGCAAAAAAGGAAAATAACCTTGTCTGATCATGCCGTTTATCTTTGCACTTGTAAAGCGTAGAATTAGAGTGTGTGAATTCTACCCTAAGCACAATGAGGCTGTTAATCTGAGCGATTGAGTGTTTGTATGTAAGGACTGTGTTTAAGGGCGGCGTTTAAGAGTGGTGTTCAAGGATGCACAGACGATAACAGGGAGAGGGAATTTTGAATCAGACTGTCTATGGGTTACTTGCCCTATTGCCAATCATACTCAGTGGCATATTTCTTATTGGTCTACAATGGTCGGCCAAAAAAACCATGCCGATCATTTTGGCGGTGACTGCCGCGCTCGCACTTTTTATTTGGGACATGACGTTTAACCGCGTGTCGTCCTCTATTCTTCAAGGGACCGTGATTACGATATCGGTATTGTGGATCGTATTTGGTGCGCTGTTCTTATTAAATACTCTAAAACACACGGGCGCTATAGCAGTGATTCGCGCAGGTTTTATCAACGTATCGCCTGACCGCCGAGTGCAAGCCATCATCATTGCATGGTGTTTTGGTACGTTTTTGGAAGGTGCATCGGGCTTTGGCACACCGGCTGCAATTGCGGCACCGCTGCTGGTCGCGATAGGGTTTCCTGCATTGGGTGCGGTGCTTATGGGGATGATGATCCAAAGCACGCCCGTATCGTTCGGGGCGGTCGGTACGCCGATTGTTATTGGGGTGAATAAGGGTCTAGATACCGTGGCCATCAGTGCGCTGCTGGCGCAAGAAGGCATGCAATGGGAAGAATTTTTACAACTGATTACCACCCAAGTGGCGATCATTCACGGTGTGATTGGGACGTTTATGCCGCTGCTGATGGTGATGATGCTCACCCGCTTTTTTGGTAAAAATAAAAGTTGGAAAGAAGGCTTAGCCATTTGGCCCTTTGCCATCTTTGCAGGGTTGGCCTTCACTGTACCTTACACTTTAACGGGTATTTTCTTGGGTCCTGAATTTCCATCGTTGATTGGTGGACTGGTCAGTGTCGCGATTGTCATTCAGGCGGCTAAAAAAGGATTTTTGGTACCAAAGACCACGTGGGACTTTGAAGCCAAAAGCAGCTGGCCAAGCGATTGGATGGGTAAACTGGTGGTCAGCAAAGAAGATGTGGCCACCCCAGCAGGCAAGACCATGTCTACGCTGATGGCATGGTTTCCTTACTTGCTAGTGGCGCTGCTACTGGTGTGTTCGAGAATGTTTGCTGACTTTAAGGACTTGCTCAGCAGCGCCACGCTAGACTTTAATACGATTTTGGGCGAGGCCGATATCAGTGCAGGTTTTAGTCCTTTATACTTGCCCGGCGGCCTGTTGTTAATCAGCGCCTTAATCGCAGCTTTTGTGCAAACTAAAAATCCAACGCGTGCGCTGGGTGATGCTTTGAGCGAATCAAGCAAAACCGTCTTAAGCGCTGGGTTTGTGCTTATTTTTACCATCCCTATGGTGCGGATTTTTATCAACTCTGGGGTCAATCTATCCGATGTCGCGAGTATGCCAGTTGCCAGTGCTGAGTTGTTTGCAGGCACGTTTGGCAGCGCCTTTCCGCTGATCAGCTCAACCATCGGTGCCCTAGGTGCGTTTATCGCAGGCTCGAATACCGTGTCAAACATGATGTTTAGTCAGTTCCAGTATGAAGCGGCTATGAGCTTGCACATCTCGCCCTCACTCATCATCGCAGCACAAGCGGTTGGCGCCGCGGCGGGTAACATGATTGCCATTCACAATGTGGTGGCCGCATCAGCAACCGTTGGGCTGCTTGGGATGGAGGGCGCGACGCTAAGACGCACCATCTTACCAACCATCTATTATGTGTTGTTCAGTGGCATCATCGTTATGGCAGCCATTTATCTCTTTGGCGTTCAAGGACCGCTAACCTTATGAATGCACAGTAAAAAAAAGAGCAAGTAATGAACCGTTATCGATCGACCGCCTCCTATACAAGCCAGCTACCATCAGATCAGGTGTTGGTTAAATTAACCAAAATACTGGGCGCCGCCAATATACAGGCAGATCCAGCTAAAAATGAGCACTACCGCATGGGCTGGCGCTCAGGCGGCGGTAGCGCGCTGGCAGTGTTGTTTCCGCAAACGCTGCTTGAAATTTGGCAATGTCTGGAAGTGTGTGTTGAGGGCAACTGTATCATCATCATGCAGGCGGCCAAAACAGGTCTGACAGAAGGCTCAACGCCCAGCGGTGATGACTACGACAGACCCGTGGTAGTGATCAATACACTGGCGATAAATAAGTTGTATTTGATCAATGATAATGAGCAAATTATCAGCCTACCGGGTACGACTTTGCATCAACTGCAAAACGAGTTAAAAGCGGTCAATCGAGCGCCGCACTCGGTGATTGGCTCATCGACTTTGGGCGCGTCAATCGTCGGCGGTGTCTCCAATAATTCAGGCGGCGCGCTGGTCAAACGAGGCCCTGCTTACACGGAGCTGTCGCTGTTTGCTCAGATTAATGAACACGGTCAGCTGGTATTGGTGAATCATTTAGAGGTTGAATTGGGCGATACGCCCGAAGAAATCCTCACCAATTTACAAAACGGCTATTTTGACAAGTCACAGTTATCCCAAAGCAACAAACTGGCCTCAGACAAAGAGTATGTCGCCCGAATACAGGATGTCAATGCCGACACGCCGAGCCGCTTTAATGCGGATAAGCGCAGGCTGTATGAAGCCAGTGGCTGTGCAGGCAAGTTGGCCGTTTTTGCCGTTCGTCTGGATACATATCCCACCGCAACCAAAGAGCAAACCTTTTATGTCGGTAGCAATAGTGTGTATGAGCTGGCACTACTGAGACGACAAATACTATCGAGCTTTAAAAATGTCCCTGAAGTGGGCGAATATATGCACCGCGATATATTTGATGTGTCTGCCAAGTACGGCAAAGACACCTTTTTGAGCATCAAGCATCTGGGTACCAATGCTTTGCCCAAGCTGTTTTCTATCAAAGGCAGTATTGATGCCAAACTGAGTAAATGGTCATGGGTGCCCAATCATTTGACCGATAAAGTTATGCAAATGATCGCCCAAGTATTGCCGCAGCATTTGCCCAAGCGCATGCTTGAGTACCGCAACCAGTATGAGCATCACCTGATTATCAAAATGAGCGATGAGGGCATCTATGAGGCACAGTCTTTTTTAGAGTCGTTTTTTGCAGACTCAGAAACGGGCAGTTATTTTACCTGCACGCAAGCTGAGTCAGACAGCGCCTTTTTGCATCGCTTTGCTGCCGCAGGGGCCGCCATACGTTATGAAGTCATGCATGAAGAGACCGCCGGAGAGATACTGGCGCTCGATATTGCTATCCCGCGTAATACGCTTGATTGGCTGGAAAATTTGCCTGAGAGCATCACTCAGCACTTAGAAAAAAAGCTGTATTACGGTCACTTTTTTTGTTATGTGTTTCATCAAGATTATATTTTAAAAAAGGGCAGTGATGCCAAGCAGGTCAAAAAGATGATGCTTGAGCTATTAAACAAGCGCGGTGCCAAATACCCTGCTGAGCATAATGTCGGCCACTTATATGAAGCCGAACCTGACTTGCAGCAATTTTATGAGCGCCTAGATCCTACCAATACTTTTAACCCTGGTATCGGTCAAATGCCAAAAACCAAACGCAACTGCGCGTGCTGTTTAT
Organism: Psychrobacter sp. PSP; assembly: GCF_024085615.1. Classification (NCBI taxonomy): domain Bacteria; kingdom Pseudomonadati; phylum Pseudomonadota; class Gammaproteobacteria; order Moraxellales; family Moraxellaceae; genus Psychrobacter; species Psychrobacter sp. PSP. Next base: position 65,362 of record NZ_JABLTF010000013.1, on the reverse strand, counting down.
AGCCATTTATAATGGTGATGAAACTTGAAGTGACAGTCGCTTACTTTTACGCATCACCACCGCCAATCCGCTCCGCCAATGCCTGCAATTTTGGCACTATGATTGCCGCATAGTCGTCCGCTTCCCAGTTGGCACTTGGTACACTGGCATTAAGCGAATAGGCGTATTGCCCAGTCGCGACATCATAGACGCCAACCGCGACTGCCAAGATATCAGTAGAGAACTCCCCATCAGAGACGGTATAGCCGTACTGCTCATAGTGCTGGGCTGCTTGAGTGAGCGCTGACTGTGCGTGAATGTAATCTTCATCAGATAAATTCTCTTTCAAATTGCTAATAATCATTGCCTTTCTCGCTTGAGAGCTTACTGCATAAAAAGCCCGTCCAATGGCAGTACGTGCCACCGGCACCGCTGAGCCAACCTGCAAGTTGACCGATAGGCGTGCAGGACTACGACAGCAGGCGTGATAGCGCATCTCTCCTTCAACTTCGGTCGCTAGATTTACCGATACCTCATTTTCGCTAGCGAACTGCCGTAATAGTGGCTCAGCATAGGCCACCATGTCATGACGACCCCATGCGGTCGCGCTTAGGCGTACTGCACTGCTGCCCAGTTGATACTGTCCGTGCTCATTAGTACGCAAAAACCCAAGCGTGGTCAAGGTATGAATCAGGCGACTAATGGTCGCTTTTGGCAGTTTGGTCATCTGACATAGTTGCTGATGGGTAAGGCGCTCATGGTGTTCAAAGGCAGCCAGTATAACCAATCCACGACCTAGTGCCGTCACAAACTGTCGATCGTTCTCTTCCTTGCTTTGACCCATCAGGTGATCCATTCGTCCGAGTAGTGAGGTAGCTGCCGATGTAGATGTTGTCATTTTATCTCCATTTCTCTTAATGATTATCTCTTTTGATGCCTATTTTTTAATAAAGGTTTACAGGATGGCAAAAGTTTGTTTAAATAGTTTTATATTATGAAACAAAGTTTCGCATAGCGGAATAACAAAGTCAATAACTTGTTAAACCAAATATGTATCAACCACTATTCGTCAGTCAGGATGACTGATATCAAGGAGAGACATATGGCAACATCGACCAGCCCACGCTTTGATTGGGAAGATCCTTTCTTATTACGCGACCAGCTCACTGAAGAAGAGCGCATGGTCACCGACAGCGCCCGTCAATTTTTTCAAAAGGAATTGATGCCCGGTATTATCAATGCCAACCGTAATGAGCATTTTGATCGTAATATCATGCGTCAAATGGGTGAGATGGGTCTGCTTGGCGTGACCATCGAGGGCTACGGCTGCGCAGGTCTATCGAGTGTGGCTTATGGTCTGATTGCCAAGGAAGTGGAAGCGGTCGACTCAGGCTACCGCTCAGCGATGAGTGTGCAGTCAAGCCTTGTGATGCATCCGATCTGGGCGTATGGCACTGAAAAGCAAAGAGAAAAGTATTTGCCAAAACTTGCCACAGGTGAGTACGTCGGCTGCTTTGGTTTAACTGAGCCTGATTCGGGATCTGATCCTGCCTCAATGTCGACACGTGCGCGCGCCGTTGATGGTGGTTATGAGCTGACGGGTAATAAAATGTGGATTACCAACAGTCCTATCGCGGATGTGTTTGTGGTCTGGGCAAAAGATGATGCAGGCGAGATTCGTGGTTTTGTCTTAGAAAAAGGCATGAAAGGCCTATCTGCGCCGAAAATAGAAGGCAAGTTCTCACTACGCGCCTCGGTCACCGGTGAGATCGTCATGGACAAAGTGTTCGTTCCTGAAGCCAATGCTTTCCCAGATATCCGCGGTCTAAAAGGGCCGTTTGGCTGCTTGAATAAAGCGCGTTATGGTATCGCTTGGGGCAGTATGGGCGCGGCAGAGTTTTGCTGGAAAGCGGCGCGTCAATACACGCTAGATCGCAAGCAGTTTGGTCGTCCGCTTGCCGCCACCCAACTGGTGCAGTTAAAGCTTGCCAATATGCAAACCGAAATCAGCTTAGGTCTACAGGCCGCGCTACGTGTCGGTCGTTTGATGGATGAAGACAACGCTGCACCTGAGATGATCTCCATGATTAAGCGTAACAACTGCGGTAAAGCGCTCGATATCGCTCGTATTGCCCGCGATATGCATGGTGGTAATGGCATCTCTGATGAGTTCCACATCATCCGTCACGTGATGAACTTGGAAGCCGTCAATACTTACGAGGGCACGCATGATATTCATGCGCTTATCTTAGGCCGTGCACAGACAGGCATTCAGGCGTTCTTTTAAGTATTTTTAGCTAAGAAAATTTAACAAAGTGGTACTTCATGACGTACGTTGCTGCTTGGCTTTTTATCAAAAAGAGTATCGACAGTGGCGTACGTTTTTCAGTTGTTACTCACCATTTATTTAACAGTGTGTCATTAAACAACGCAAAAAACTAAATGATGAATAGCAATTTTCTAATCAGAAAATCGAAGAATACGCCACAGGGTAAGGGGGTTTCATGGCAGATATAACTGATATGATGGATATACCAAAAGGTGCATTGCATGGTATCAAGGTCCTCGATTTATCAAGAGTGTTGGCAGGTCCCTCTTGTACGCAAGTGCTCGCCGATCTGGGCGCAGACGTCATCAAAGTTGAGCGTCCACATATCGGTGATGAGACGCGCCACTGGGCACCGCCAACCTTCAGCGATGACACCTCCGCTTATTACGCTACCATCAATCGTAACAAAAAATCACTCACGGTAGACATCACCACGCCAGCAGGGCAGACCATAATCAAACAGCTCATCGCTGACAGTGATATTTTGGTAGAGAATTTCAAAGTCGGTGGTCTCAAAAAATACGGTTTAGATTACGACAGCCTCAAGCAAGACAATCCGCGCCTGATTTATGCGTCTTTGACAGGGTTTGGGCAGACAGGACCAGATGCCAAGCGTCCCGGTTATGATTATATTATTCAAGGGTTGTCAGGGTTGATGAGTATCACAGGACCAAGTGATGGCGAACCACACAAAGTTGGCGTCGCAGTGATTGATTTATTTGCAGGTTTACAGCTGACGATTGGTATCCAAGCGGCGCTATTGGCGCGTCAACATACTGGCGTCGGTCAACATGTCGATGTCGCACTCTTAGACAGTGCGCTGTCTATGCTGGCCAATGTCGGCATGAATCATTTGGCTTCAGATAAGATTCCACCAAGACTGGGCAATCAGCATCCCAACATTGTGCCTTATCAAGTATTTGCGGCTAAAGGGGAGGCGCACTTTATTTTAGCGTGCGGTAATGATCATCAATTTGCCAAACTGTGCAACGTATTGTCAGTTGATTGGCATCTTGATACGCGTTTTGCGACCAATCCTAATCGCGTTGCCAATCGTGGGCTGCTTTGTGCTGAGCTGACTAAAATATTTGCCAAACAGCCTCGGGCTTACTGGCTTGCAGCTTTGGATCAGGTCGGCGTACCTTGCGGTGCGATTCACAACGTCGCCGAAGCTTTGGCGATGCCGCAAGCACAAGCGCGAGAAATGATCGTGAGTTTCGCTCAGCAAGGCAGCCCCGTTCGCGCCCTTGGCAATCCCATCAAATTATCGGCATCCCCTGTCAGCTATCGCACACCGCCACCGCGTTTGAGCGAGCATACCGATAGTACGCTTGCTGATTTAGGCTACGACAGCGAGATAATCGCCAAGCTAAAGGCGGACGGCATTGTTTAGTTCAATGCTTGCCACAGTATCTTTACAGTGATAAATACTAAAAAATGGAATTTTTAAACAAAACAAGCTAAACCAAGTAGTGTAAAACAAGGAATGTTAAGCATGAAAATATATAGCCATGAAAACCTAAGTCTGTATAGACCGTTGCCCTATTTTTCTTATGGCAAGATGTTTGAGCCGCTGGAGATACCAGAGCGTATGGTGGAATTGTTAAAAGAACCAGCAGCATTGGGTTTAGAGGTTACCGCTGTCACCGATATCGGTATCGCGCCCATATTAGCCGTTCATGATAATGAATCTTGCAACTACGTCACATAAGCAATCAATTATGAGTCAGCTATAAAGCCCAAATGCCGCTCAATCTGTTCGGCCAATTCAATCAATACCGCACTGACCTCAGCCCGTTTGGACTCATACTCTCCTTGCAGAAAACTCACTGCCATGCCAGCGACCGCCGTGCCGGATGCATTACGAATATACGTGCCCAAGCAGTACATCCCATCACGCAACTGCCCATTATCGAGCGACACTCGACTTTCCTGAATCACCGCAAGCTCAGTGGATAAATCCGCAAAGTTTTTGACGCCATGTTGGGTCATGGGTGTGGGGAACTTTTCTTTATACAGTGACTTTATGCTATCCATCGACAATGTGGATAGCATGGCTTTGCCTGTCGCCGAAAATACCGCAGGCACGCGCACGCCTGCACGAAAGGTAAAACCAAGCGGGGCAGGTGATTCATGGCAGGCCAAAAACACCACTTCTCCCAAATCCAGTTTTGACAACGTCACCGTGTGTTGCAGTAGCACCGGATACTGCACGATCAAATCCTTAAACAATCGTACAACGCCTTGCTGCTGCTCGTACTTTCCCGCCCAATACATTAGATATGAGCCCAAATAAAAGCGGCTTTCAGGATCTTTATAAATGACGTGCTTGGACAGTAGGCTCTGCAAAATATTATGCGTAGAGCTGCGAGGAAGCCCCAATTCTTTGGCAATATGAGCGGCTGTCAGCGGCTGGGCGCTATCGGTAATCAAGTCCAAAATCTGAAAGGTTTTGTCTAAGGCAGGTACGGCAGTCGAGCTCATAAGTAACCTATAAAAGTAAAATAAAATGAAAAAGCACAAGATAATTATCAAAATAATGCGATTAAGGGTTGCAAATCACGACATATCGTTCTTATAATGATGTCTCGTATATAGAATACGTGTTCAGTATATTGAACAAAAAAACAATTATCAATCATTATCTCATGACTACTATTATATCCACTCTTATAAACATACCTATATGACAAGGAAGGAGCGTTAACATGTCAAATACGCTACAGTTATCCAATCCAGACCTACTCAAACAATCTTGTTTTATCAAAGACGGCTGGTATGCTGCCAGTGACGAGGCGGTACTTGAAGTCAATAACCCATTCAACGACGAGCTTATCGGTACCGTGCCTAGCCTCACGACCGATGATGTCAATGACGCCGTTGCCTATGCTCATGAAGCGCAAGTTGCTTGGGCGGCAAAAACGGCTAAAGAGCGTGCAGAGCTGTTGCAAAAGTGGGCGGATCTCATTGATGCCAATAAAGAAGATCTTGCGATCATCATGACCGCTGAGCAAGGCAAGCCGCTTACTGAGTCACGCGGCGAAATCGGTTATGCCAATAGCTTTATTCGCTGGTTCGCCGAAGAAGGCAAGCGCGTTTACGGTGATGTCATTCCTGCCAATAGTACGCAATTACGTCACGTCGTGCTCAAGCAGCCCGTCGGTGTTTGTGCCGCCATCACCCCTTGGAACTTTCCAGCGGCGATGATCACGCGCAAAGTCGCTCCAGCGATGGCAGCAGGCTGTACAATTATCGTCAAACCAGCCACCGAAACGCCATTCTCAGCATTAGCATTGGGCGCTTTGGCAGAGCAAGCGGGTATTCCTGCAGGCGTGCTCCAGATTGTAACGGGCAAATCATCAACCATTGGTGAAATCCTAACAGGCGATGCACGTATTCATAAGCTGTCGTTCACAGGCTCTACAGAAGTCGGTCGTACGCTAATGGCACAATGCGCGCCGACTATTAAAAAGCTATCACTCGAGCTGGGTGGCAACGCGCCATTTATCGTTTTTGATGATGCTGATCTTGAGAAAGCGGCGGCAGGCCTTATCGCTTCCAAATATCGCAATGCGGGTCAGACCTGTGTGTGCGCCAACCGTGTCTACGTGCAAGACAGCATCAAAGATAAGTTCCTAGACGTCTTTGTCAAAAAAGTCGCTGAACTAAAAGTAGGTAACGGCTTAGAAGAAGGCGTCGATATTGGACCGCTTATCAACAAAAAAGCGTTAGATAAAGTTCAAGCCCTGCTAAAAGACGCCTTAGATAAGGGTGCCAAATTGGTCACGGGCGGTAGTGTCAATGACGCCTCAGAGCTGACGTATAACCCAACCGTTATTACCGATATCAGCAGTGATATGGATATCGCCTCTGAAGAAATCTTTGGACCAATTGCGACCATATTTACCTTCAAAGACGAAGCAGAAGTGATTCGTGCTGCCAACGATACCATTTATGGCTTGGCCGCTTACTTCTATAGTAGTGACTATGCACGCTCATGGCGCGTCACTGAAGGGTTAGAGTACGGCATGATCGGCCATAACACGGGTTTGATTTCTACAGAAGTTGCCCCATTTGGCGGCGTAAAACAGTCTGGTTTTGGTCGTGAAGGTTCAAAATATGGTATCGAAGACTATATTACGACTAAATACTGGTGTTCTGACATCAGCTAATAAATAACTCGGCTAGCATTTAGCAGAACATTCGTTTAACAAAAAACTTAACGAAACATTTTAGATGTCGAATGGTGTTTTATCTTAAACAAACATCCCTCGATATCTAAAAGGTATCAACTGAACCGCCAATCACTAGATGGCATTTATGTTACGAACACAGAAAAGGACATTCCCATGACTACCAATCAGTCATTACTTGAGCGCCGCAAAGCTGTTTTACCAACAGGACTTGGGGTTGCCTTTCCTATCTTTGCAGAAAAAGCAAAGAACTCAGAGATTTGGGACATTGAAGGCAAGCGTTATATCGACTTTGTCGGTGGTATCTCAGTATTGAACACCGGTCATAGCCATCCAAAAATCACCCAGCGTGTGCATGAGCAGCTCGACAAATTTACGCACACTGCGGCGCAAATGATCAACTATGAGTGCTATGTGGATTTGGCAGAAAAGCTGTGTGAAAAAGCACCGATCAGCGGTGATAAAAAAGCGTTCTTTTTGACTACTGGCGCAGAAGCGGTCGAAAACTGCATCAAGATTGCACGTGCTAAAACGGGGCGTCCAGGTGTGATCTCTTTTGTTGGTGGCTGGCATGGTCGCACCATGATGTGCATGAGCCTGACTGGTAAAGTACTGCCATACAAAAAGAACTTCGGCCCAATGCCAGGACCTGTGTTCCATGCATTGTTCCCTGCAGAAGAGTTGAATGTGACCGAAGAACAAGCGCTACATAGCCTTGATATGATCTTCCAAGCAGACATCGATCCGAGTGAAGTGGCAGCGATGATTGTTGAGCCAGTCCAAGGCGAGGGCGGTTTCCATCAGGTAACGCCATCATTTGCCAAAGCACTACGCGAGATCTGTGATGAGCATGGCATCGTGCTTATTTTTGACGAAGTACAGTGTGGTTTTGCTCGTACAGGTACGTTGTTCGCCACTGAACAGTTAGGCGTCGAGCCTGATTTGATGACTGCCGCGAAAAGCTTGGCGGGTGGTTATCCTATCTCTGCGGTCATCGGCCGTGCTGATATCATGGATGCGCCGCAAGTCGGCGGCTTAGGTGGCACTTACTCTGGTAACCCGCTCGCCTGTGTGGCTGCGCTTGCTGTCATGGAAGTGATCGAAGAAGAAAACTTACTGGAGCGTAGTATCGAGATTGGCGATACCATCGCGTCGTTCTTAAAAGGCTTGAACCTAAGCAGCATCGGTCATATCCGTCATAAAGGCGCGATGCTAGCGTTTGAATTGATTGATAGCGAAGGCAAACCTGATGCAGCAGCAGCAGCCAACCTAAAAGCAAAAGCATTTGAGCAAGGCTTGCTACTAGCGTCTTGTGGTATGTATGGCAATGCTATTCGTGTGATGGTGCCATTAACAGTTGAAGACGAGGTGCTACAAGAAGGTCTTGATATCATTAAAGATATCCTTGCAGCTTAATAGTTATCGAGTGTCATAAAATTTAGCGATGGATCGCTTCTAATCAAACATTGATTTTGATTGAAAAGTTATAGTGAAGATAACGGCAAGGTTGCCCTTATGACACTCACATGGAGTGTGATTTTAAACGGCGCCTTGCAAGTCAAGGCGCCGTTTTTGCTATGTGAATATCAAACAACGAGCAATCGGCTTTCTTTGGCGGAAACGATATACAGTAAATATGATGGGTATTACTCCATTAAATAGAAATAGTGTAACCATAAAAGGTTCACACGGATGACACACAGACAAGGAGTAGGTTATGTCTGAATTAAAGAAAACGTTAGGTGTGTTCGATATCATTGCGCTGGCATTCGGTGCGATGGTTGGTTGGGGCTGGGTCGTGCTGGCGGGTGGTTGGATTATCTCGGCAGGCATCTGGGGCGCAATCAGTGCATTCTTAATTGGCGGTCTTGTGGTGGTTTTGATTGGCGTGACCTATGCTGAATTGGCGGCATCTATGCCTATCACAGGAGGCGAGCACACGTATACACACCGTGCACTGGGGGTAAATATATCCTTTATCTGCTCATGGAGTATTTTATTTGGTTATTTTTCCGTCGTTGCTTTTGAGGCGGTGGCACTGCCAACCGTTGTCGAATATGTCATTCCCAATTATAGTCAAGGCTATCTTTGGAATGTCGCAGGCTGGGATGTTTATGCCACGTGGGTAGCTGTCGGTATGCTTGGCTCCATCATTGTCACCTGGCTCAATATACGCGGTATGGAAGTCAGTGCGTGGTTCCAAAAGTTGGCCGTCGTCGGTATTTTCTGCGTCGGTATCTTACTATTCGTTGGTGCGTTATTATTCAATCCTGAAACCTCCAACTCAGTACAAGCACCAAACTTTATCGGTGGTATGGGCGGTATCATGACGGTGATGGTGATGGTACCGTTTTTATTCGTGGGCTTCGATGTGATTCCACAAGCCGCAGAAGAAATCAACCTAACGCGTCCAAATATCGGCAAATTTTTGATTGTCTCTATTATCATTGCCGTGCTTTGGTACGTGGCTGTCGCTTGGAGTGTGGGCAAAACCCTGCCGCTATTGCAAGCACAAGATTCAACATTGGCGACTGCTGATGCGATGACCAACGCTTGGAATGGTAAATGGGCAGGTACGCTGCTGGTTATCGGCGGTGTACTGGGTATTTTATCAAGCTGGAACGCGTTTCTTATTGGTGGCAGTCGCTTATTGTACGCCATGGGTAAAACGCACATGTTGCCACAGTTCTTGTGCAAGCTACACCCTAAATACAACACCCCGGTCAATGCGATCTTGTTGATCGGTGGCCTTGCAACACTAGCGCCATTATTTGGTCGCAAAATGCTCGTGTGGATTGTTGATGCGGGCGGCTTTGGTATCGTTATCGCTTATACTTGTGTTGCATTGTCATTTTTAGTGCTACGCTACCGTGAGCCTAATATGATACGTCCATTTAGAGTACCAGCAGGTAAATTGGTTGGTGTCATCACAATCGTACTCAGCCTTGGTATGTTGGCGCTTTATCTGCCAGGTATGCCGTCGGCATTGGTTCCTATCGAGTGGTGGATTTTCCTTGGCTGGACGGTTCTTGGCGGCGCAATGTATGGCTATGCGTCAATGAAAAACCCTGGTAAGAGTAAAGAGATTATGGATCATGAGCTGCATGAGCTCAAAATCATTAATCAACAATGGTTAAAAGAAAATCCATATAAATAATAGTCTCATTTTAGACAGTTAACTACCTTAAAAAGCCTAACGTCAAACGTTAGGCTTTTTTAGTGCATACAATCAAGTGCTTATACGATTAAGACTTATCACGGATAAGCTTATAGTTTAAGAACTCAGTGATACCAAGCGTACCAAGCTCGCGACCAAATCCTGAACGTTTAACGCCGCCAAATGGGGTATTGGCTTCGGTACCAGACGGCGCGTTGATAGTGACCATGCCCACTTCTAATTTATCAGCAATATCAGCAGCTAGGGCAGCATCTTGCGTTTGGATAGAAGCACCAAGACCAAAAGGCACATCATTAGCAATCTTGATAGCGTGATCGACATCACGAGCCTTGTAGACGACAGCGACAGGACCAAACAACTCTTCACGGTAGACATCCATTGATTCAGTGACATCTGTTAGTACCGCAGGTTTGAACCATGCACCAGGCTTATCTTTGACCAGTCCACCTTCTACTAGGACCGTCGCGCCTGCTTCAACGGCACTATCTAACTGCGCTTGCAGATTGACCGCGGCAGCCTTTGAAGACATTGGGCCGATAAAGGTTTTTTCATCAAGAGGATTGGCCAATGTCATACCACGTACAGCATCAGTAAAGCCCTCAACGAACTTGTCATAGACAGACTCAAGCACGATTAGGCGTTTGGCGGCGTTACAGGCTTGGCCGGCATTACCAAAACGACCAGAGATCGCGCCTTTTATCGCTTGTTTGATATCGGCATCTGCTGCAACGATAAAGGCATCGGAGCCGCCAAGCTCCAACACGACTTTTTTGAGTGCGCCGCCTGCTTCTTTGGCAACGGCTTGTCCAGCGCGCTCAGAGCCAGTGAGTGAGATACCTTGTACACGCTTGTCATGAATAATAGTCGCTGCCTGCTCGTTGGTGGCAAAGATATTGTTATAAACACCTTCAGGTACGCCGACCTCTTTGAACATATCAGCGATAACTTCTGCAGTCTTAGGGCATTGAGGCGCGTGCTTTAAGATAATAGTATTACCTGCCATAAAGTTTGGCGCGACAAAACGTGCCACTTGATAATGCGGATAATTCCACGGCATGATACCGAGTAGAACGCCAACAGGACGTTTTTCTACCGAAGCTGATCCTGAGTCAACGTCAATGGTATTCGGCGCGAGTAGCTGCTCAGCATTGTCTGCATAGTAACGATAGATCTCAGCGACCAGACCGATTTCACCCTTGGCTTGTGCAACGGGTTTACCCATCTCACCCGTCACGATACGAGCCAGCTCGTCTTGACGTTCCAGATAGCTATCGGCAATTTTATGCAGTAGTGCACTGCGCTCGCTTAGTGAAACCTGACGCCAGTCTTGATAGGCGTTGTCAGCCTGCTCGATGACTTGCTGGATGTCTTGTTCAGTGGCGGTAGGGTAAGTGGCTTCTAGTTCGCCAGTGGCTGGATTGTTGATTTGATAATCGCTCATACTTTTTCCTTATTTTTAGCGTGTTTTTGGGTTTAAAATCCATTTTTGTGTTTATGCTTATATTTTCAGTTACTGCTATGCTTTCATTTGCTAATAAGTGCGATTTATTATGGTTCATTGTAATACAATGAATATTACCGCCGCCATAGACAATCTCTTTTATGCGTACTCCCACTACTTGATGCTGCGGAGAGATTTTTTCAAAGTGCACATACACCAATGACTTATTAGGCTCGTGTTCTGTAACTTTAAACTGAATACTCATCTTAATACAGATTGAAAATGCCACTTCCATTGCTGGAAATGGCATTTTTTTGCTTAATACATCTCATCATGACTGAGATTGGCTCCTGCACAGATAGAGGTAGGCAGTCAGCTTATGACTTTTGATCAGCGTCAGGTGCTTCTGATTTGATATCTACTTTTGTTGTTTCTTCTACTTTTATTTCATCTTCTATTTCTGGCGATTCCGCTTTACTTGCTTTTTCTTTGATCAATTTGACTTTTGGGCGTTTGGGGATGGGTTCGACATGTTTGACCGCCGCACCAAAGGCAGGTTTATAGGTCTTTTTAAGGCTTCTTTTGGTTCTTCGTACGGCGAGCGCATCGGCCTCAGCCTGTTCTTCTGCCAGCGCAGTATCGTACAATCCTTGGTATACCGCGATTGTCTTTTCGATCATCTCACGCATGGTGAATTTGTTGGTCATCTCAGGTCGCGTCACACTTTCTAATTGATTGCGCACCGCTTTACATAACGAGTTGGCATTGTGTTCTTTTACCAAACCTTGCGGATAGAGCGGTTGTAAGATTTCGCTAAAGGCGGCTTTATCCCAGCCAATGACAGGTGTGCCCAAATGAATCGCTTGCAGGGCATTAATGCCGATCGATTCTGGTTCATTGGCAAGTGCCATAACGATATTGGCCGCTGAGAGCCATTCACGCATGTCATTACGCTTGCTACCCACATAAGTAATGCGCTCAGCCAACCCCAGACTGTGAGTACGTTGACGAAAGTCTTCATGAGCGACATCACCATCTTTATCATCATCGTCCATAATGATGACATGAATATTGGGAAATTGCTCTTGTAGATTGCCCAAGATATCAATCAGCCATTCTTGACCATACTCATTGCCAATGACCGTTGGAAATACGAGCCACTTCTTATGCTCAAGCTCAGGATATTCCGCAAAGGTATGACGCAACCAATAGACCGATGGATTGTGCCGATAAGGATAGCGCCGAGTATCAATGCCGCGGTAGATACGCGTGATGACTTTGGGATCGGCTTCCTCGCGGCGCAGTCTTCTTGTTAGATATTGGGTGACGCTATCAGAGACCGTTATAATTGTATCGACATTGAGCAATGCTTGAGAGTATTTATTGATAGGATAAAACCCATACATGGTCGAGACCAGCTTTGGGAAACGCTTGACCCGCGCTCGGCGCAATGCTAAATGCAATATCCATGCAGGGGTGCGCGAATGTACATGAATGACATCAGGCTCATACTTCTCAATCAAATGCCGTAGTGCTGAAACTTGCAGCAATGACAGCCACGATTTTTTGTTCATGTGGACTTGATGATAGTGATTGCCATCACGCTTGAGCCGTCTGACCAAGTCATTGCTCTCATCAGCGCTAGAAACAATGATCGAGGTATGCCCGTTTTTGACCAGTGCGCGCCCAAGATGAAAAATACCGCGCTCGGATTCATCATGCTTCAAAGACGACAGTAGGCGCATCACTTTCATAATAACATAGGTCACAGGTTAGGAGGATCAAGCTGCTATTGTCAGTTAAAAGCGCATAAAACTCAACCATCAAGATAAAAAGATGGCGTCAGATATGTGGCTTTCCAGCAGATATGAGCATAATTTTCTTGGCTCAAAACTACTCAAATGTATTTAGCGGCGTTTTTGTAGATGCTCAGCGTTGGGCAATACTTGTTTTTCGCTTAAGTATTTCCAATATCGCTGCGGTAGATATTGCCTGTGTAGCTTGGGATTTTTGCGCTCCTTGATATTGACGTTGGTAAAGTAGCCTTGCCAAAACTTTTGATAACGCTGCTCATCAGGGCTATGAATGCTGGCAGGATTGCGTAGTACCGCATCATCAAGGTCGGTGATGGTTTGTAGCGGCGCGGGACGAGTAGGCGTGCTATTACTTTTATCATAATAAATGCCGTAGCCGCGTGTCAGATCATAAATCGCCCAGTGCTGATCTTGATAACGCTGACGAAAATGCTCCCCAATCAGTGGCAATACATTAAAATCAGGCTCGACCCGTGCAAAATAAATATCATCGGTCGTGTGCTCAAAACGTACAAAGGCCTCCATGCGATGTTTTTCACGGCCGACGGATTTGACCGTCTGTACCAGCTCTAACACATCCAAGTGACCAAGATCTTGCATGATATTTCGGCTAGGGTAGTCAATGGCATACTTAACCACACGGAATAAAGTCGTGCCGATATCGTCCTTTTCTGATAAAAACCCCCACAAGATATTGCGCATACCTGAGCGACCAAGCAAGCTATTTAGTTTAACCAATACGCGCTCTGCGTTGTCTGCATCCGTTGCGACGCTAATCGCTTGCGCAATCAAGGAGGGTATATAACAGTCTTGAGCGGTGAGTTTGAGTGAGGCGTCTTCTTGCAATCGATTGGCATAGACATAAAACACCGCGCTGAGCCAGCCCTCAAAGCTTGGCTCATACAGCACAATGCTGGGCGTTAACTGACCGATAGTATAATTGTCGTTTTGCACAAGTGCTGACATGGTTTATCCTGAAACGATGTGAAATGTATTTTGGCTCGCCATAAAATGTATGTAAGTATTGTCAAATGCTACTGGGGGATATTTTTCTTGCGTGCTGTTCGCATCGCGTGACAGAGGCTGCAAAAAAGAGTCCTGTCCCCTGCTTTTTATCGTTGGGGCTGATGCTAAAATTGCCCCATACTGCGTTACAAATCTCGCTAAGGCATCTGCATTATCGTCGCTTTGTGCCTTGTCTGGAACAGTTTTAGCGATCAGCAGTGCCTATTTGCGAATGTTCAACACGCCCTAGATTGATTTATATTTATGACAATGCCAAATTTAAAACAACGCTAGCTGTCCGCTACGTTGATCTTTAAACTTGGTCTGCGTTTGCGCCAGTACATACTGACGGAAGTTATCGCGTGTCAAATGGGCAAGGTGCTCGTTTTTGCCAGTGGTTGCGATAAAATACTTGGCACGGTTGACCGCGGCTCCCATCTTTTTTAGATGATAGAGCGTCAACTGGTTAAATTTGCGCGCTTTGACGATTTTTTTGGCCGTCTTGGTACCGATGCCAGGGATACGCACGATCATCTCATAAGTCGCTGTCTGAATATTGACGGGGAAATGCTCGCGATGGCGTATCGCCCACGCCAGTTTTGGGTCACAGTCTAAGTCCAAAAATGGCGATTCTGGCTCGACAATTTCATGCGCACCAAACCCATAAAAACGCATTAACCAATCTGCTTGATATAGACGGTTCTCGCGCACCATCGGCACAGGGGTCCCAATCGCTGGCAAGCGATTATCAGAGAGCATCGGTACATAACCTGAGTAATAGACACGCTTGAGATCGTAGGTTTTGTAAAAGTGACTCGATAGCTGAATCACTTGCAGATCCGTCTCGTTACTTGCACCGACGATCATTTGACTGGTCTGACCCGCGGGCGTAAATTTAGGCGCTTTTTTGTGGGTTTTGCGACTCTCACGGATAGTTATAATCTCTTCTTTAACCGTTTCCATCGGTGCTTTTAGCTCATCATGTGACTTCTCAGGCGCAAGCAATGCGAGCCCTGACTTAGTCGGAATTTCGATGTTGACGCTCAGACGGTCTGCATATAGTCCTGCCTCTAGCAATAGCTCTTTTGAAGCGCCAGGAATAGTTTTTAGATGAATATAACCGTTAAAACGCTCGCGAGTACGCAGGAGCTTGGCAACTTCGACCAGTCGCTCCATCGTATAGTCGCCACTTTTGAATATACCAGAGCTGAGAAATAGCCCCTCAATATAGTTGCGGCGATAAAACTGCATGGTCAAATCAACCACTTCTTCAACCGTAAAAGCAGCGCGCGGCGTGTCGTTGCTTTTACGTGAAGTACAATACGCGCAATCATAGATGCAATGGTTGGTCAAAAGAATTTTTAGCAGACTGACACAGCGACCATCTTCGGTATAGCTGTGACAGATACCGGTTGCTGAGGCATCGCCTAGAGCGCCGCCTTGGTTTTTGCGAGTACCAGCGGAGGAGGAGCAAGAGACATCATACTTGGCAGCGTCAGCCAAGATATTGAGCTTGCCCTGTAATCTTTCATAATTGATGTTTGCCATAAGTCGGTTGTTACCAATTAATTAACGAGTAACCATTTTACCAAAATATGTATTAAGTCATTGTATTTATAAGAAAATTTAAAAAATAACACGACAGATAGTGTCGTATCCATCAAGAGGTTGTGAGCGAGCATACATGCTACTCGATATGACATACATTAAAAAAGGCCTTGAATATTCAAGACCCTTTGCAACATGATACTGTTAAAGATACGTATTTTGTAGTGAGTGCATTATTTATTGAACCTTGGCACGTATCACGACGGTTTGATTACCATTGGCATTAAGATTTGCTAAGTTCCATTTCAGGCCAGAGTAGTTTTCTTGCACAACAACGGTATTGCCAACTTGCTGAATGGTTTTATAAGTGTCGCCGCCAGTGGTGGCAAACGTTGGTAATGGGCTATTTAACGATACCAGCTGGACGCCGCTTGGCAATGAAACCATAGCATTGATGTCATTAACTGGCTGTGCCGTGGTGTTGGTGTATGTGGTGTGATACTCAATGATATCACCAGGGGCGATATGGTTGGCAGGCACCGCAACTTCACGTCCAGCACTATTCTTCATGATTTTCATGACCTTGGTGTTTGCATTGACGACACCCGGCGTGCTAAAAGTCGGGGTCAATTGCAAGGTATCTAACGTGGTCGTCGTGATTTGATTGCTCACAGATGGATGGATAGATGGCTGGTTAGTGATGACGGTTGTCGCTGGGGCATTCATCACAGGTAATGGAGTAGCGGTAGTGACAGGCAGGGCTTGTGTCACAGTGCTAACTGGCGCCGTGACGACGTCTACCTTGGTGACGCTATTGGTCACTCGATTGGTTACAGGTACGCTTGTGACAGTCGTGCTGCCTTGAACCACAGGAGATTGGCGAACGACATAGCGCGGCACAGTCGTCACTTTTGTCACGGCATAAGGCATGCCATCTTGCATGGTGATACCGTTAGGTGTCGCAGTAATAGTGGCTGTTTTGCCATCAGAGTATTGTTCAACTACCGTCGTGCTACCACCAGCAGATGAGCTAATCGCAATCTCAGGATCGGCATGGGCTGAGGATGCAAGCACCATACCTGCGAGCATTGCAGATACCGTGGTGGTTAGTGCTGATGGTGTATAAGATTTCATGGTCATAATAGACTCCTTAACAGTATCAATAAAAAAAAGCAGCAATAAGTAAAACAGCAATAATTAACGTCTAAACAAGCAAAACCCCCGCTAAATGACACCAAAAAGTATGCCAAATAACGAGGGTATCAGTACTGACGATAGTCGGTGTCTATAATCAGACCATCATTATTTTGAGTAAAAGTGCTTCAGTATAAATTTACATCGATATTATGTGGGTAATATCACCTAATATAAAAATTACGATGCACTAAAAACTCAAATAATTATGTGCCAAAACAAATCGTGTATAAAAGCTGCATTGTGTAACCGAAACGGTATAAATGCTATCAATACGTAATGTTGCTTATATTCATGTTATTGGGTAGCGAATAGCCAGCCGTATCTGTCACTGTCAAACATGTTTGCTATTTAAGAGAACTAGTATTTAAAGAGCTATTATTCAAAGCGCCTTTCATCCAGCCTTGAAAGCATCACGCCTACGGATGACCAGAAATAGTGAGTCTTATTAGTCGTAGATAACTTTCATCACTTCGTATTCCACCACGCCCTTTGGCGTTTCGATACGTACTTCATCGCCTTCAAACTTACCGATGAGGCCACGAGCGATCGGTGAGTTAACTGAGATTTTGCCAGCCTTGAAATCGGCTTCATCATCGCCGACGATTTTGTACTGTTTTTCTTCTTCAGTGTCCATGTTTTCGATTATGACGCTGACGCCAAACACGACACGACCTTCTTTTGGCAATGTTGAAGGATCGATGATTTGTGCGCCGCCAAGCTTGGCTTCGATATCACGAATACGCGCTTCGCAAAAGCCTTGTTGCTCACGGGCAGCGTGGTATTCAGCGTTTTCTTTTAAATCGCCGTGCTCGCGGGCTTCAGCAATCGATGCGGTGATGCGTGGACGGTCGACACTTTTTAACTGTTTTAATTCAGCTTCTAAAGCTGCATGTCCTTGCGGAGTCATGGGATAACGTTGCATGTTTTTTCCTTAAACCAATAACACCACACCATCTCATAAGGAGATGGTGCCAGTGTTGTTGCAATGAGTATGAAATATAAAAAGAGCGGGGTTCAGATGGTGTCGTTAGTAAATAGGCTGTTGTGTGTTAGCACCTCTACTTTTAGCACCAAGCGCACTGAACCTTACGTAATAAAAAGCATAGTCGCAGTTCAGCCACTATGCTTTTGTAGGTTTGTCTCTTTCAAGATATTGTTTTTTTAACGTATGATTATCACAAAATAATCAATAACAAGTCTTGGCTAAGCTTTTATATAAGCTTAGCGGTTATGCTTAATCTACTGAAATTATTCAGCCGCGTCAATAGACTTTGCTTGCTCATGCAAATCTTGTAACTTATAGACATCAAACGGTAAGTCAATGGCATAAGATTTACAAACCGCATCGGCTGCGCCTAACGTCGTGACATAGAATACCTTGCCCTGTAGCGCACTACGGCGGATAGAGAACGAATCCTCTTGTGCCTGCTTGCCTTCGGTCGTATTGATAATCAGGTCAATTTTGCCGTTTTTCAAGGCATCAACGATGTGCGGGCGACCTTCAGTGACCTTGTTGATTTGCTGACTTTCGATACCAGCGTCGCTCAGTACTTTTTGCGTGCCAGTGGTTGATACGATATTAAAACCGAAATCTGCAAGCTGACGGGCGATTGGGGCGATTTGTCCTTTGTCGCTATCACGAACTGAGATAAAGACCGTCTTGGTCTCGCCTTCAGTAGGCAGACCCGGCAGACGCTCATTACTACCGATGATAGCTTTGTAAAATGCTTCACCAAAGGTTTTGCCCACGCCCATGACTTCGCCTGTTGATTTCATCTCAGGACTCAAGATGGGATCAACACCTGGGAACTTAGCAAATGGGAACACCGCTTCTTTGACCGCATAAAATGCTGGAACAATCTCAGTCGTAAAGCCTTGGTCTTTGAGCGAGGTGCCAGCCATACAGCGAGCCGCGACCTGAGCTAGCGAAGTACCGATACACTTAGAGACAAACGGTACGGTACGTGCAGCACGTGGGTTCACCTCCAAAATATATACGGTTTCGCCTTTGACCGCAAACTGAACATTCATCAGACCGACAACGCCAAGCTCTTTTGCCATAGCAATGGTTTGGGCGCGCATCACATCACATAGCTCATCAGACAATGAATATGGTGGTAGTGAACATGCTGAGTCACCTGAGTGGACACCTGCCTGTTCGATATGTTGCATGATACCGCCGATGACGACATCATTACCATCACATACGCAGTCGACATCGACTTCGATAGCGTCATCTAAGAAGCGATCAAGCAGGACAGGCGCTTCGTTTGAGGCTTGTACTGCGGTGCGCAGGTAATGTTTTAGCTCATCTTCGTTATAGACGATTTCCATCGCGCGGCCACCTAACACATAAGATGGACGTACCACCAATGGATAGCCCACGTCTTTTGCTTTAACCAAGCCATCTTCTAAGCTGGTTGCTAAAGCGTTCGATGGTTGTACAAGGTTTAGCTGCTGAATCATGTGTTGGAAGCGCTCACGGTCTTCAGCGCGGTCGATCGCATCAGGACTCGTACCGATGATTTTTACGCCCGCTGATTCTAGCGCACGCGCAAGTTTCAATGGCGTTTGGCCACCGAACTGCACAATCACACCGTCTGGGTTTTCGATACGGACGATTTCTAGCACGTCTTCTAATGTGATTGGCTCAAAGTACAGACGGTCGGAGGTGTCATAATCGGTTGAAACCGTTTCTGGGTTACAGTTGACCATAATGGTCTCATAGCCGTCTTCACGCATGGCAAGCGCTGCATGTACACAGCAATAATCAAACTCGATACCTTGACCGATACGGTTAGGGCCGCCACCGATGACCATGATTTTTTTCTTGTCAGTTGGATTGGCTTCACATTCGCTATCGTA
This sequence comes from Psychrobacter sp. PSP, assembly GCF_024085615.1. Classification (NCBI taxonomy): domain Bacteria; kingdom Pseudomonadati; phylum Pseudomonadota; class Gammaproteobacteria; order Moraxellales; family Moraxellaceae; genus Psychrobacter; species Psychrobacter sp. PSP. Next base: position 45,813 of record NZ_JABLTF010000013.1, on the reverse strand, counting down.
GGTTGAGTACATATAAGCGGTGCTGGTCGCAAACTCTGCAGCACAGGTATCGACACGCTTATACACGGGATAGACGCCTAAATCCCAACGCTTTTTGCGTAGTTGCTTTTGTGAGATACCAAGCAATTTAGCCAAACGCAAATCTGACAAGCCTTTACGCTTAAAGCGACGTAGGTTGTTTTCGTTTAAGCCACCAAAGCCGAGTGATTTTACCGTCGCTTCAGTCTTAACGATGTCTTCGATTTGTACCAAGAACCACGGGTCAATCTTGGTGTAATTAAATACGTCATCAACGCTCATACCGACACGGAAGGCATCAGCAACGTAATAGATACGCTCAGGCGTTGGAATGGTTAAGCGGTTGATAATCTCACTACGAGCCTTCTCAGCACTGACTTTGGATAAATCAATTTGCTCATCGAAACCATCCGCGCCAGTTTCCATACCGCGTAATGCCTTTTGCATCGACTCTTGGAAGTTACGACCGATCGCCATCACTTCGCCAACCGATTTCATCTGAGTCGATAGGATGTTGTCCGCTTGTGGGAATTTTTCAAAGTTAAAACGAGGTATCTTGGTGACAACGTAATCAAGCGCAGGCTCAAAGCTGGCTGGCGTTTTGCCGCCTGTGATGTCATTTTGCAATTCATCTAACGTATAACCGATTGCCAGTTTTGCCGCGATTTTGGCAATCGGGAAGCCAGTCGCTTTTGAGGCGAGGGCAGACGAGCGTGATACACGTGGGTTCATCTCGATGACGACCATACGTCCCGTATCAGGGTTGATACCGAACTGGACGTTTGAGCCGCCTGTTTCGACACCGATCTCACGCAATACTGCTAATGACGCATTACGCATGATTTGGTATTCTTTATCGGTCAAGGTCTGCGCGGGTGCGACAGTGATTGAGTCGCCTGTATGTACGCCCATTGGGTCAAAGTTTTCGATGGCACAGATAATGATGCAGTTGTCGTTTTTGTCACGAACCACTTCCATCTCGTACTCTTTCCAACCGATGAGTGACTCATCGATGAGTAGCTGATGATTTGGTGATAAATCAAAGCCGCGCTCACAAATCTCGATGAACTCATCGCGGTTATAAGCGATACCGCCGCCCGAACCACCCATGGTGAATGAGGGACGAATGATACAGGGGTAGCCCATCTTTTCTTGCGTGGCAAAAGCTTCTTCCATCGTTTCAGCCGTTTCAGCGCGCGGACACTCAAGGCCGATACGTTTCATCGCCTTGTCGAATAAGTCGCGATCTTCTGCCATCTCAATTGAGTCTTTGGTGGCGCCAATTAGCTCGCAGTCGTACTTAGTCAGTACGCCATGCTTATCTAGATCTAGCGCACAGTTGAGCGCGGTCTGTCCGCCCATGGTTGGCAAGATTGCATCAGGACGCTCTTTGGCAATGATTTGCTCAACCGTCTGCCACGTGATCGGCTCGATATAGGTCGCATCTGCCATGACAGGGTCGGTCATGATGGTCGCAGGGTTTGAGTTGACCAAGATGACACGGTAGCCTTCCTCGCGTAGTGCTTTACACGCCTGTGCGCCTGAGTAGTCAAACTCACACGCTTGGCCGATAACGATGGGGCCTGCGCCAATGATAAGAATGCTTTTTATGTCGGTACGTTTTGGCATAGTTAGAGCTACCTTCGTTTGATGATATTTTAAGTAATCTTTATTTTTGATAACGCTTATGGCGTTTTATACTTACAATGCGTTGTTACAGTACTGCTCAAACCGCTTTTAGCGATTCAAGCATTGACTTATTATCAAGTTATAATGAATCGTTAAGCTTGAGCAGTTTTAGCCGCTTCCATCATCTCAGCAAACTTATCAAATAGCGGACCACAATCATGCGGGCCAGGGCTGGCCTCTGGGTGACCTTGGAAGCTAAATACTGGCTTGTTGGTCAGCTCGATGCCTTGGTTAGTACCATCGAATAATGAGCGATGCGTTGACTTAACGTTTTCTGGTAGCGTGTCTTCATCAACCGCAAAGCCATGGTTTTGACTGGTGATCATCACTGTGCCAGTCGCTAGATCTTGTACTGGATGGTTGGCACCATGGTGGCCCGTTTTCATTTTGATGGTATTGGCGCCGCTGGCAAGACCAATTAGCTGATGACCTAAGCAGATGCCAAACGTTGGTACGTCTGTTTCTTCAATAATGTGACGTACGGCGTCGATAGCGTAGTCACAGGCGGCAGGATCGCCAGGGCCATTTGATAAGAAGATACCGTCTGGGTTCATCGCGAGCACATCAGCAATAGGCGTTTGTGCTGGGACAACCGTCACATGGCAGCCGCGGTCGACGAGCATACGTAGGATATTGGTTTTGCTACCGAAGTCATAAGCGACGACGTTGAATTTGGCATCGATATGAGTGCCGAGCTGCTTAAAGAAGCCGCCAGTACCACTGTCATGGCTACCCGCCACGTCACGGTTGAGTAGGGTGTCTGATAGATCCCATGTGCCTGCTGTCCATTCAAAGCTTTCTGTCGTGCAGCATTCTTTTGCCAGATCCATGCCCTTTAGACCTGCAAAGCCTTGTGCCAGCTCAATCGCTTTTTGCTCATCTTCAACGCTGATCGTCTCACCGTTTGAGGCAGTCATGATACAACCGTTTTGTGCGCCTTTATCACGTAATAGGCGGGTCAACTGGCGTGTATCAATTTCAGCGATAGCGACGGTATTGTTACGCTGTAGATAGTCGCTAAGCGACTCAGAGTTGCGGAAGTTAGAAGTGGCCATAGTGGCGTCACGGATGATCAGACCGTCTGCCCATACTTTGTGACCGTTACCAGACTCGGTATCCTCGGCATTGGTGCCTGTATTACCGATATGCGGATATGTCAAGGTCACCAGCTGTCGCGCATAACTTGGATCGGTTAGAATTTCTTGATACCCTGTCATGGCGGTATTAAATACGACCTCACCAACACGATGACCTAGGCTGCCGATACTGACACCGCGAAAAATTGTACCGTCTGCTAGTGCCAAAATTGCTTGTGTTTCTACCGATGAATTCAAGGATTGCCTCCGCTGTTATTGGTGAGTGCCATCATGTTTTGTTGGTCTAAAATTGCTCCGTATCCTTTTATTTACGGCATTTGACTGTTGTCATATAGAAGTAATAAAAGGACGACACACAAAAATTTTCCACAAAAAAGCGAGAAGACATTATTGATGAAAACTACAAAACCCACTAGATAGTGAATAGGTAACTTGCATCATGTCCGCTCGCTTAGGCACAGATTTTGCGTATTATATACAAAATAGTAACTTATGGCTAGTATCAAGGGAAAACTGAGTGATTAAAACTGGTAGTGGATAGACAGCCCGTAATAGTCAGGCGCAAGATTGGTTGTGAGGAGAAGCTGATCGTTATAGCTTTTGGTCAAATACATACTACTGGCAACCCCTAGTGCTGCACCAGCAAATACATCAGCCACATCATGTTTTTCCGCTTTAACACGGCTATAACCCACAAAAGTTGCGCCAACATAAGCTGGAATACTATATTCTAATCCATAGCGTTTATGAATGAAGCTTGCGCCCTGAAATGCCAAAGAAGTATGTCCTGATGGGAAGGAGTCATTGTCGCTATGGTCAGGGCGCTCTTTATTAATGGTTGACTTCACAGCATAGGTCACGGCAAGATTGGTAGCAAATGATTGATAAAATTGCTGACGTCCCTCTTTATCATTCATATAATGCGTGCTGCCATAAGCAATGGCAGGTATGGCAACCGCAACAATGTCACCGGCTCTCTCCAAACTTGAGGTATCTTCAGCATAACTGGGCGCGGTGATGATCACACTACTTGCCAACAAGATAATAATAGGTACGTGTGTTTCGCGAAGCATGGATGCGTCCTTAGTAGGGTAGCGGTACTTGTTAGGGCAGGCGCTACGATAGCAAAATGAGAATGTTGGCCTTGCTAATTGTACTATAAAGTGGACATACGATAAGGTATTAAATGGGATTGTATACTGTAAAATATATTTTTTATGGCTATGGTCCAAAGGTCCAAAGTGAGATGCTTCTTTGACATGCGAATCAAATAAGCATAAAAATGATTGTGGTATAACCAATGACTTACTCCAAAATAACATTATCCTTACTAAGGAAAAACGATGATATTTAAATATTTAGACAAAACCCCTGAGTTTGCTGTACCGTTCAACGGTTGGATTGCTGACTCAGCACAAGTAATCGGTGATGTGTATTTGGGTCATCAGGCCAATGTTTGGTTTGGTGCGGTGATACGCGGCGATAACGATCGTATTCATATCGGCGACTATAGTAATGTGCAAGAAAATAGTGTGATTCACACTGATGCAGGTATCAAAGTGACTATCGGTGATTACGTGACTATTGGCCATCTAGCGATGCTGCATGGCTGTGAGATCGGTGATAACAGTCTGGTTGGTATCGGTGCGGTGGTACTCAATAATGTCAAAATAGGTAAAAACTGCCTGATAGGGGCGAAAGCTTTAATTACTGAAGGTCAGGTTATTCCTGATAACTCACTAGTGATGGGCGCACCTGCAAAAGTGGTCAAGACACTGACAGATGAGCAAGTAGCGATGTTGAAAATGTCAGCGCTGCATTATGCTGAGCGTTGTCAAAAATTCAAAACAGGTTTAACAGAAATAGCGATGCCTGATTAACTAAGCGCTTATTTTTAACGATGAAGCGGCAAAAAAGAGTCCTATCCTCTGCTTTTATCGTTAGGTCTGATGCTAAAATTGCCCCATACTGCGTTACAAATCTCGCTAAGGCATCTGCATTATCGTCGCTTTGTGCCTTGTCTGGAACCATTTTAGCGATCAGCAGTGCCTATTTGCGAATGTTCAACACGCCCTAAAAGATTCATATTTTTTCGCAACCAACGATAAGGTCTCACCATGCAGGCAAATCCAGCACAAAAACAACAAAAACAACTGGCGTTATTTGATTTAGATCATACCTTACTGGATGTCGATAGTGACTATCTGTGGGGTGAGTATATCGTCAAGCACGACCTTGTCGATGAGGCTGAGTACCGTACAGCCAACCAGAAGTTTTATAATGACTATATCGAAGGGACGTTAGATGCGACAGAGTACAATGAATTCGTCGCGCAGTTTTTGAGTAGTCTGCCGCTTGATAGACTTGATAAGCTAAGAGAAGACTATATCAAAAGTGAAATTGAGCCGCATATTCGCCCAAAAGCAATGGAAGCATTGTGCCAGCATATTGAGCAAGGGCACGATGTGGTGATTATTTCTGCAACCAACGATTTTGTGGTGTCCGCTATTGCCAAGCGCTTTGGCATTGAGTCAGCCAATGTATTGGCTACGCCGCTTGAGATCAAAGACAATCGTTATACGGGCAAGCTGACTGATAAACCAAACTTTCAGGCAGGCAAGATCTACCATTTAGATAAGTGGCTTGATAAGCAGCAAGCAGCGGGCATCACCTTTGAAAAAACCTATGCCTATTCAGACTCCAAAAACGACATTCCATTGCTAGAATGGGCGGATGTGGCGATCTGTGTGTCACCTGATGAGGCGCTACATGCTCATGCCTTGGCGCATCGCTGGGCCATAGAAGATTGGTCAATCTAGATTGCTTAATCTAGTAATAGTAGGAACAAGAATAATTAGACAACCATTTATGCTTAATCTCATTTAAAATAGCGCCAAATGCGTTATTTATTTTTTTAGAAAAACAGGAACACTTATGGAAATCAATCCGTATCAAGAACAGATTAAAGATTTATCCGAGCGCGGGCAGGATTTGCGGAGGTATCTTTGACTTCGATGGTAAGCAAGAACGCTTAGAAGAAGTCAATTTAGAGCTAGAAAACCCAGAGCTGTGGAATGATCCAGAGCGTGCCACCAAGATCAATAAAGAAAAAAGCCACCTTGATGGTGTCATCGATGTGGTGCTCTCTCTTGAAACCACGCTAGAAGATGCGTCTGCCATGCTAGAGTTGGCAGTAGAAGCAGAGGATGAGTCCTTGCTAGCTGACGTGCAAAGCGAGCTAGATGATGCTGAGCAGCGCGTGGCTGATCTAGAGTTCCGCCGTATGTTCAGCGGCGAGATGGATCCAAACAACTGCTACTTGGATATCCAGTCGGGCAGTGGCGGCACCGAAGCACAAGACTGGGCGGAGATGCTGCTGCGTATGTATACACGCTGGGCGGAAGCTCATGGCTTTAAGGTAGATGTGATTGAAGTGTCTGCTGGCAGTGTCGCGGGTATCAAGTCGGCCACCATTGAGATTAAAGGCGATTATGCGTTTGGTTGGCTGCGTACCGAGATTGGCGTCCATCGTTTGGTACGTAAGTCACCATTTGATAGCAACAATGGTCGTCATACCTCATTTGCGGCGGTGTTTGTCTCGCCTGAGATTGATGATAATGTCGAGATTGACATCAATCCTGCGGATTTGCGTATCGATACCTATCGCTCCTCAGGAGCGGGCGGTCAGCACGTCAACACGACAGATTCTGCGGTACGTATTACCCATGAGCCAAGTGGTGTGGTGGTGACTTGTCAGAATGAGCGTAGTCAGCACGGTAACAGAGCCACGGCAATGAAGATGCTGCGTGCTAAGCTCTATGAGCTTGAGATGCAAAAACGTATGGAAAAACAACAAGCGGTTGAAGACAATAAGTCTGATGTCGGCTGGGGCAGCCAGATTCGCTCATACGTGCTCGATGATTCTCGTATCAAGGATCTGCGTACCGGCGTTGAAACCTTCAACACGGGCGCGGTACTAGATGGCGACCTCGATCAGTTTATCGAAGCCAGTCTAAAAGCAGGTCTATAAAATAGAATTCAAATACCAACTAACATGTAATTAAGGAAGATTATGCCAAGCGTAAATAATTATTTTGATAATAAAGTCACTTCGATTGCCTTTCAAACAGCAACCAAGCCTGCAACGGTAGGTGTTATGGAAATTGGTGAGTATGAATTTGGCACCAGTGAGTTTGAGACCATGAGCGTGGTGAGCGGTGCATTGATGGTCAAGCTACCAGAGAGTGATGAATGGCAAACGTTTAATGCTGGCGAGCACTTCACCGTTGAAGCCAATCAAAAATTCCAAGTAAAAGTTGACGTCGAAACCGCTTATTTATGTGTATACGGTAAATAATCACTTTTATTGTAAAGTAGTATCAAAATAAAAAAAGCCAAGTATTTGATGCTTGGCTTTTTTTGTGGGCATGTCATTCTCTAGCTTACCCTTATCAAGCAGATTGCGCCACATCGTCTCCGTCGTGCTTGATGGCAAACTGGTTTCATAGAACGTGAGATAGTTTTGCCATAAGTGCGCCCAAAGATCATGATCGGCGAGGGCGAGTGGCTTTATTTTACACAGGATTACACTTTGTCCGTGGCAAACAAACAGCAAAAATAAGCGCAGTTGATTATGCTAAAACCATAAAATTATTAGAAGAGTGTTTTTATGGGCAAAACAAATGAGCAGTCGACAACGCAGGATGTGCGCCATGACTATGAGCGTCTCGCACGCCGTGCCAATCTGCGTTATGTGAGTGACGACGAACCAGGTTATGAGCGTAGACGTTGGGGCCGCGGCTTTACCTATCGTGATGCAACGGGCAAGACAGTCAAAGACAAAGCGTTGCGTCAGCGGTTTGATGCATTGGTGATACCGCCCATGTGGTCAGAGGTGTGGATATGCCAAGACGAAAAAGGCCATCTGCAATCGACAGGACGCGACGAAAAATCACGCAAGCAGTACTTGTATCATCCCTCGTGGAATAATATTCGTGACCAAGCCAAGTTTGATGCAATGATAGGCTTTGCAGAGGCGCTGCCCAATTTACGCGCGCAGGTCGAGACAGATTTGGAAGCAGAATCATTGTCACGCACCAATGTACTCGCTGCCGTGGTCAAATTGCTTGAAACCACGTTGATTCGTATCGGTAATAGCCGCTATGCCAAGCAAAATAAAAGCTATGGTCTGAGTACGCTACGTAGTAAGCATGTCAGCGAAACGGATAATGGACTGGCGTTTGATTTTGTCGGAAAAAGCGCCAAAGAACACCACATTGAGCTGCAAGATGAGCGTTTGATTGACATCGTGCAGGCATGTTCTGAGCTGCCGGGCTATCAAATATTTAAATACTTAGATGACAATGGACATAAACAAGTCGTCGACAGTAGCGATATCAACGACTACTTGCGAATGCATACATGCGGTATGGACTGCGAAAGCAAATTATATAGTGCAAAAGATTTTCGAACATGGATGGCAAGTGTACTCGCGGCAAGTTATCTATATGATGAGCTACAAACGACGGCAGGCGCTAACATACTTGCCAGCGCACCAGAAAGTGCTGAGCGTCAGCAGCTGGTCACCGATATGGTAAAAAGCGTGGCGGCAGAGCTGGGCAATACGCCAACCGTATGCCGCGCGTCGTATATTCACCCCATCATTATTGAGCGTTTTTTGGCAGGGGAATTTTATGATGACTACAAACAAGCACGCCGCGGTCGTACGAAAAAATACCAAAGCTGTGAGGAGAAAGCCTTACTAGGTTTTCTCAGTGCTGATCGTTAAATATCGATTCTTGAGAAAGTACTTCAAAAATAATTTAAATATTTGATCCTACAAGTTTTTTAAGTTTACTATTAGCTATTTGATGATAAATAGTTATAGGTCATGCTTATTTATATAAAATAAAAATGATACGTTATGTATTGAAATAAGTATAAAAATACGTTACTAATAGAGCATGTTAAATACAAAGATATTAAACGGTCTATAGGATGTGACCGTTTTACAATATGAATATCATTTTATCTGCTATTGCTAAAGGATTAGCTTATGAATACCGCTTCTCAAACTCCTACCCTCAGTCACACAGATGCTTCAACGACACCAAAAAACTATACCGATTATTATAATAATTTTGACATGGATACATTGCTGTCAGAAATCTTTGGCGAACATGTCGACGATCGCTTAAATGCCTATATGGCGTGCTGTGGTCGTCATGTCCGTGATGGCCGCGCGGATAATGCTGCACTGGTACACGAAGATACGGCAGGCAATGTCACGCGCATGAGCTTTGGTGAGCTTGATAAAGCCAGTGCGCAAGTCGCTAACTTACTACAGTCGTATGGCGTAAAAGCGGGGGACAAAGTAGCGACGATGCTACCGCGTACACCTGAGCTACTGACCGTTGTATTGGCAACATGGCGCATCGGCGCGGTATATCAGCCATTATTCACCGCTTTTGGCTATGACTCAATCAAATATCGCATGGATAAAGCCGATACCAAAGTCGTTTTTACCAATGTAGAGAACCGCAGCAAGTTTGATGATTTGGCTGTGCAAACCAAAATGGTATTGGTCGGCAGTACTGAAGATGCTCAGACGTGGGGTGACGATCACTACCGTCAGTCCATGGAATCACAGGCGCAAACGATAGAACCCGTTATGCTCGATACGGATGCACCATTTTTGCAGATGTTTACCTCAGGGACAGTCGGTAAGTCAAAAGGCGTGAGTGTGCCATTATCAGCCTTACCTGCGTTTTATCTCTATATGCGTTATGCCATTGACCTACGCGCAGACGATCAATATTGGAACATGGCCGATCCTGGCTGGGCGTATGGATTGTATTACGCCATCACAGGGCCACTGCTATTAGGGATCACGACTTATTTTAATGAAGCAGGATTTGACGCGACCAATACGCGCGACTTTATGATGCGTCATCAGATCACCAATTTGGCCTCTTCACCGACAGCATTTCGCATGATGAAATCCAGCGGCGTTTTTGACAACGTTAATGAAGACAATAACGCCAAACTCGCTTTGCGCTGTGCCAACTCGGCAGGGGAGACGCTGAATACCGAGGTCGTCAACTGGGTTGAGACCTATCTGGGCTGTCAGGTAAAAGATCATTACGGTCAAACAGAAACGGGCATGACGTGCTGTGCGCATCATGCGCTAAAACACGAATCACCAGTTGGCTCGATGGGAATGGCGCTACCAGGTCACACGCTGGTCGTATTGGATGATGAGATGAATGTACTACCAGATGGTGAGCAAGGACAGTTAGCAGTCGTGGTCAGCCAGTCACCTGCGTTTTATTTCCGTGGTTATAGCTGGAATGAAAAACAAGCTTTCGTTGATGACTACTATCTGACAGGCGATGTGGTTGAGCGTCATAGTGACGGCAGCTACTGGTTTTCAGGACGTGATGATGACATTATCATTACGGCAGGTTACCGCGTGGGACCCACTGATGTCGAAAACACCGTCTTAGAGCATGACGCAGTGGCAGAATCTGCGGCTGTGGGCGTGCCAGACGAAGTGCGTGGACATACGATCAAATCTTATGTGGTATTAAAAGAAGGCGTCGAAGGTAGCGAGCAAATCGCCAAAGAAATCCAAGAGCTGGTGCGCAAACGTCTATCCACTCATGCCTATCCACGTGAGGTCGAGTTTGTGACCGAGTTACCAAAAACACCAAGTGGCAAAATTCAACGCTTTTTGCTACGCAGTTTATCTGCCGCGTAACTACCCGATAGAGCGTTTATAGATAATTCATAGAAAACAGCTAATAAAAAATGAAGATTTAAAGGAATAAACATGCAAATTAAAGAGAATAGCTTTTTGGTCACAGGCGGTGCATCAGGTTTGGGTGAGTCAGTGGCTCGTGCGATTGTCTATCAAGGCGGCAACGTCGTCATCGCTGATCTCAATGAGTCAGCAGGGCAAGCACTGGTCGCTGAGCTGGGTGATAGTACGCGCTTTGTGCGCTGTGATATCACTAAAGGCGATGAGGTGCAATCAGCGGTTGAGATGGCTGAGTCAGCTTTCGGCGGCTTACAAGGCTCAATCAACTGTGCGGGTATCGTAGTGGTACAAAAGCTGCTAGATCGTGATAACAATCCAGCAGACCTTGAGGCATTTAGCCGCGGGGTCAATGTCAATCTGGTGGGTTCATTTAATGTCGCCCGTTTGGTCGCGGCTAGCATTGCCAAACGCATAGCGAATGATAGCAATGCAGGCGAGCATGCAGAAAAAAACCATGTACAAAAGAATGTAGATCAAGGCATTATTATTAATACAGCTTCTATCGCAGCCTTTGATGGTCAAGTGGGTCAAGCCAGCTATTCTTCTTCCAAGGCAGGGGTGGTTGGTCTGACCTTGCCGCTGGCTCGTGAGCTGGCACGTCATGGCATCCGCGTTATGACCATCGCGCCAGGTGTCTTTGCTACCCCGATGATGGAGAGCATTCCTGAAAAAGCCCGCGAGCAGCTAGAAGCAGGCGTGCCTTATCCCAAGCGTTTGGGCGCTCCCAATGAGTTTGCCAAATTGGTCACTCATATCATTGATAATGCTTATCTAAATGGCGAGGTGATCCGCTTAGATGGTGCAATTCGTATGGTGTAACATTTGAGTAATTCATTCGTTTTGCACAAAACTTATCTAAATAGTCTGACATAGTGCTTTGATACATATGATTAATGACAAAAAACTCATCATGAGGATCAAAGCCTATGTCATTTTTTTATAATAAATTTCACCCGCCAAATGAGCAGCGCATGTATTGGTTACTTATAGGCATTAGCCTTGCTGCTACTGTAAGCACCAGTGCTATTGCTTATGCCAAAAACTCCTCAACATCCAAAAACCTATTCCTACGTCTGTAGTTATTGATCGAGTCTTCGTCGACAAATCAGATCGTGTCTTAACATTGATGAGCGATGGTAAAGCCATTAGGTCGTATCGTATTGCGCTAGGGGGTAGTCCATCGGGACATAAGCAACAATAAGGCGATCAGCGTACGCCCGTTGGGATTTATACCTTATTAGCTATCTAAATGATGAAGACAAGGCACGAGCGAAGTCATTAGAGGTCAATCCGGGCGGCGATATTATGATTCATGGGCAAATGAATGGCTTTGGACATTTGGGCTGGTTGAATCAACGACGCGATTGGACCGATGGTTGTATCGCGGTGACCAATACCGAGATGGATGAGATTATGGTATCGGAGATACTTGGTACGCTTATCGAAATTGTGGAGTAGCATAGTCGGATTATGATTGGGTCTATACTCAATAAGTGCATTGCTTATTACCGTATTCAACGGAGATTTCTCTTGAATTTACATCAATAAAATGGCATTTCTTACCTACTAACTTCCTTTATCTGCTATTAATAGCCCATTTAAATATTATTAATAATTATCATTGTTTTAAGTAAGGTTTTATTTGGTAATCGTCTTGAAATAGGTGTATATATACCTTATATAAATGACAGATAACAGTGGGCACTAGACTAGGAGAGTCCCTAGAAGTTCCACTGAAAATACTAATTATAAAAGGATATAAACATGAGATTTGAGAAGTTTACGCAAAAACTGCAATCAGCGATTCAAGAAGCTCAGAGCCTAGCGTTAGGTCGTGATCATACGGGCATTGATCCTGTGCATTTGCTTGCGGTATTGCTACAAGATGAATCTAATTTATCTATCTGCCAACAAGCAGGCGCTTCTATTCCAGCGCTAAAAAATGGCGTTGCCAAAGCACTCGATAACCAAGCGACCATTTCGGAGCCGACAGGTGACGTCAATCTAAACCCAAACTCAGTCAAAATTCTGAACTTGGCAGATCGTCAGGCGCAAAAAGAAGGCGATGATTTTATTGCGACTGAATGGGTCATGTTGGCACTCGCTGAGCAAGGCGAAACCAAAAAAATATTTGAAAGTGCAGGTGTGACGGCAAGCAAACTAAAAGCGGTCATTGAGCAGCTGCGCGGTGATGATACGGTCAATAACCAAAACGCTGAAGATCAGCGTGATGCACTCAACAAATACACGATTAATCTGACTGAGCAAGCAGAGCTTGGCAAACTAGATCCAGTCATTGGCCGTGACGAAGAGATCCGCCGTACCATTCAGGTACTGTCGCGCCGTACCAAAAACAACCCTGTGCTCATCGGTGAGCCGGGCGTTGGTAAAACAGCCATCGTAGAAGGCTTGGCACAAAAAATCATCAATGGCGACGTACCAGAAGGTCTGCGCCGTAAAGAAGTGTTGTCATTAGACTTGGGCGCGCTAATCGCTGGGGCAAAATTCCGCGGTGAGTTCGAAGAGCGTCTCAAAAGCGTATTGAGCGACTTGGCCAAACAAGAAGGCAATGTCATTTTGTTCATCGATGAGCTGCACACGATGGTTGGTGCAGGCAAGTCTGAAGGTGCAATGGATGCGGGTAATATGCTAAAACCTGCACTGGCACGCGGTGAGCTGCACTGCGTTGGTGCGACCACCCTTGATGAGTATCGCCAGTACATCGAAAAAGACGCTGCGCTTGAGCGTCGTTTTCAAAAGGTTTTGGTCGATGAGCCAACGGTCGAAGATACTATTGCGATATTACGGGGTCTAAAAGAGCGTTACGAGCTGCATCATGGCGTCGATATTCAAGACAGTGCCATCATTGCTGCTGCGCGCATGAGCCATCGCTATATCACTGACCGTAAGCTACCAGATAAGGCGATTGATTTAATTGATGAAGCGGCCAGTCGTTTGCGTATGGAGATGGACAGCAAGCCTGAATCATTAGGTAAACTCGATAGTCGCCTCATTCAGCTAAAAATGCAGCGTGAGGTGCTCAAAAACGAAGAAGATGCTGGCGCGCAAGCTGAGCGTAAAGTGCTCGATGCGCAAATAGCAGAATTGGAAAAAGAGTACGCTGATCTTAATGAAGTTTGGCAGGCAGAGAAAGCGTTGGTCAAAGGCAGTCAACAGCTAAAAGACGAGCTGGATAAAGCCCGTATCGCTTATGACAAAGCCAGTCGTGAAGGCGATTATGAGACCATGAGTAAGCTGCAATATGAGACCATTCCGCAGCTTGAGCGCCGTATTCATGAGTCTGACTTGGCTGAGCAAAAAGAGCAGACTGGTGAAGGTGATGGTGTCAAATTGCTACGGAATAAGGTCACAGACAATGAAATCGCAGAGGTGGTTGCGGCCGCCACTGGTATCCCAGTCAGCAAGATGATGCAAGGCGAGCGTGACAAAATGATCGCAATGGAAGAAAAGCTCCATGAGCGTGTTATCGGTCAAAACGAAGCGGTCGAATCGGTGGCCAATGCGGTACGTCGTAGCCGTGCAGGCTTATCTGATCCCAACCGTCCTTCAGGCTCGTTCTTATTCTTAGGACCTACAGGCGTTGGTAAGACAGAGCTGACCAAATCACTAGCGAACTTCTTATTTGACTCTGAAGATGCAATCGTACGTATCGACATGAGTGAATATATGGAAAAACATAGTGTCAGTCGTCTTGTAGGGGCACCTCCAGGTTACGTTGGTTACGAAGAAGGCGGTACGTTGACTGAAGCGGTACGCCGTAAGCCATATAGCGTCATATTGTTCGATGAAGTGGAAAAAGCGCATCCAGATGTGTTCAACATCTTGCTACAAGTATTGGACGATGGTCGCTTAACCGATTCGCAAGGTCGGGTGGTAGATTTCAAAAACACCGTCATTATCATGACCAGTAACTTGGGTTCGCACAAGATTCAGGAAATGGTTGGTGAAAGTTACGAGGATATCAAAGCGGAAGTAATGGATTCTGTTGGGCAGCATTTCCGTCCAGAGTTCGTCAACCGTATTGACGAAATCGTAGTTTTCCATCCGCTTGGTATGTCACAGATGGCAGGTATTGCAGATATTCAATTGGATCGATTGCGTCAGCGTATCCAAGAGCGTGAGATGGATATTGAGCTGTCAGCAGATGCGATGAATAAATTGGTTGCCGTGGGTTATGACCCTGTTTATGGTGCTCGTCCTTTGAAGCGAGCCATTCAACAAGAGATCGAAAACCCATTGTCATTGAAACTATTAGCAGGTGATTTTGTCGCTGGTGATATTATCAAAGTCGATGTGGGTGCCGATGACAAGCTAACTTTTGATAAGCTTAGAATGAGCTAATCAGTTTATCCTTGACGTCTTTATGACCCAACTTTACGCTTAAAATCAACCCCTTATCTACAATCGTAGGTAAGGGGTTTTTATTTATAAGGCGCGTTTTACGTTACTGTTTTTTTACCATTTAAATATCTCTTAAATATCAAGACTATGCTATAAATAAATGGATGACCAATAAAATAAATGCCAATCGGATAGAAAGGATAAAACAATGACAACCTCTATTGAACGTGTAAGTCTACCCTTAACTTCGCCATTACTCATTGCAGCGTTGTTGTTTAGCACTGCCGCGTGCTCCAACCCTTCAGCAGTAAGTCCTAGCAATAACAAAAGTACCGCAACAGAGTCCAAGGAAGTTTCCATTTCAGATAGCAATGCTCAAACCGCCACAAAAAGCACTACACAAACAAAGACTAGCAAGCCTGCTTTTACGACTAAAGCAATCGCTACCTTTGATGAGCCTTGGGCTATGACAGCACTACCCAGTATAGATGGCAAAGCGCCCAAACTACTAGTGACGCAAAAAACAGGAGAGTTATTCATTGTAGACACGGCGACGGGTAGCAAGACACAAGTAGCAGGCATCCCTAAAGTGGCCTATGGTGGTCAAGGTGGTTTGGGAGATATTATATTAGCACCAGATTTTGCGACTTCTAATGCTGTATATATCAGCTACGTAGAAGCAGGAAAGGGGGGTGATAGTAATAAGTTTGGGGCAAAAGTAATCAAAGCGACACTGGCAGGATTAGGCACAAATGCGCCCACACTACAGGTCATCACGCCTATTTGGGAGCAATCTCCAAAAGTCACGGGGCAAGGTCATTATAGCCATCGCTTATTGTTTTCACCTGATGGACAGTATCTATATATCAGCTCAGGAGAACGCCAGAAAAAAGAGCCTGCACAAAATATGAGCATGAATCTAGGTAAGATTATTAGATTGTATGCTGACGGCTCGGTTCCAAAGGACAATCCATTTGTCAATGATAGCAATGACATTGCCTCTCAGTTTTGGACAATGGGCAATCGCAATGTGCTCGGCATAAGATTTGATGAAAGCGGCAGGCTTTGGGCAAACGAGATGGGGCCAAAGGGCGGTGATGAATTTAATCTGATTGAAAAAGGCAAAAACTACGGCTGGCCGATTGTATCAAATGGTCGTAATTATTCAGGTACACCAATCCCAGATCACGACACTCGCCCTGAGTTTGAAATGCCTAAAATCACATGGACACCCGTTATTTCACCGTCATCACTGAGTCTATATACGGCTGGTAGCCACAATGACTTTCCAGCATTACAAGGCGATTTTTTAATCAGTGGTTTATCTTCAAAAGCGCTTATTGTCGTAAGTGTCGATGAAGATGATAGTGCTACTGAACGCTATCGTTATGACATGGGAGAGCGTGTACGCAGTGTGCTAGCAGTAGACGGGCAAGTGTGGACACTTGAAGACGGTAATAATGCACAATTACTCAGATTATTGCCCAAATAACATCGAAACAATATTGAAATAACATCGAAACAGCATCGAATTAAGGACGTATTTACCTACCTGTATATTTAATTATTTTAATAAAACTATTCAATTATTTTAGAGTAAATTAATAGTTTTATCAAGTTTTATTTTGTAATAGATTGATAGTTAAGACCTATTTTGTTAAGGTAACGTTCCTTGAAATTTGAGACTTGCACATGGAAGAAGTAAAAGTAGGCAGATTAGGACCTTTTCCGCGGGTAAGTAAACCTGTGTTTATTACATCATCACTGCTGATTGTTGGCTTTATTATTTTCGGTGCGTTTTTCACCGAAACAGCAGGGGCTGTTTTTAGTTTTTTACAAAATTTTATTACCGATAAGTTTGGTTGGCTATTCATTATCTTAGTGAATACAGCGCTTGGGCTTTGCATTTACTTAGGAATGAGTCGCTATGGTGATATTCGTTTAGGTAACCAAACGGAGCGACCACAGTACAATCTGTTTTCTTGGATTGGTATGTTGTTCTCTGCTGGTATTGGTATTGGCCTTGTCTACTGGGGTACAGCGGAGCCGTTGTATCACTTTATGGCACCACCAATGGGCGAGGCCGAAACGGTTGAAGCCGCAAAGCAAGCGATGAATATCTCATTTATGCATTGGGGTCTACACGCTTGGGGCATCTATACGATTGTGGCACTGTCGTTAGCGTATTTTCATTTTCGTCGCGGTTTGCCTTTATCGATTCGCTCAACTTTGTATCCTTTGCTCGGCAAAAGAATCTATGGTCGCTGGGGGCATACGGTCGATATCTTGGCCGTGTTCGGTACGATGTTTGGTGTGGTCACCTCACTCGGGCTTGGAGTGATGCAGATCAATGCGGGACTTGAGAAACTATTTGGCATGCCGAATAGTCTCACTGTACAGTTCGGTTTGATAGCTTTCATCACAGCGCTTGCAGCCGCTTCCGTTATGATGGGTCTGGATAAAGGTATTAAGCGCCTTAGTGATATCAATATCGGTTTTACAATCGTTTTATTGGTATTCATGGTGGCTTTAGGGCCAACGCTCTTTATCTTTGATAGCTTTATCGAAAATATCGGCAACTATCTGACTGTACTCGTGCCTTTGGGTACGTGGGGCGAGTCTTATAGTGGAACAGATTGGCAAAGTGCTTGGACGATATTTTATTGGGCATGGTGGGTGAGCTGGGCACCATTCGTTGGTATCTTTATTGCCCGTATCTCTCGTGGTCGTACCATCCGTGAGTTTACGTTTGGGGTACTGTTAATCCCTATGCTTATCTTGTTCTTTTGGTTCACGACCTTTGGTGGCGTAGCGATTCATATGGAGCTTGCCTCTGCTGTGACAGGTATTAGCCCAGGTTTGGTTGAAGCAGTACAAGCAGATACCGGTAGCGCAATCTTTAAGCTAGTTGAGTACTACCCACTAGCCAAACCGATTACGTTAATGATTGTTGTCATGATTATGCTTTGGTTTGTGACTTCGTCAGATTCGGCCAGTTTTGTTATCGATATGCTGACCGCTGGTGGCGATACCAATCCACCAAAGATTCAGCGTTTGTTTTGGGCAACCACAGAAGGCGTTATCGCTGCCATATTGTTAGCGGCTGGTGGATTGTCTGCTTTGCAGGCAGCTGCCATCGTAGCAGGATTGCCATTTGCTTTAGTGGTTTTTGTCATAATGTATGCGTTGTTACGCGGATTAGGACGTGATCGTCTGATTCTTTACCGTGCGCAGCAAAGCTATATCACAGATGAGTCAGCAGATCATAACTCTGCAGATGAGTTTGTTGATGAGCATTTACTCAAAGGCCCACCTAAGATTGTTAAGGGTGACTAAGCAGTAAAATCGTTATTTTAACCATTGTTCTAATCATTAATAGAAGCCCCAATTTATTTTTAAATTGGGGCTTCTTTGTGGCTACTCAAATATATTTTTTGGAATGAAGTATTCTTATGAATTAACTGCATTCACCTTTGGTATAACTAATGGCCTCAGGTATGTTACAGGCCGAGCAAGCATTACCTGCCGTACGGTAGCTTATCACTGAGCCAACTTTCGTTTTTACACAGACTGGATCATATTGCATGGTACACATGGTCTTCTCAGAGCGAGAGGTTGGACAGTGAGTTAAGGTGTTTTCAAGCATTTGACTGTTATCTGTTGCAGGTTGCGTGGGAGTAACTGCGCCAGGCGTAGCGCTGCAACCCGCCAGTGCTAATACCAAGGAGACGACAGCTAATGATGGTTTGAGGGATTGCGCCAGTGTAGGCAGTGATAATTTAGATAGCGTTTTTTGCATGATGTGATGTCCTTATTTGCAAGCGTTCTATTACCGCTCGTCACGTTATTGATAGATCGATATAGCACTTAAAGTTTTATAATAACTAATGAATGGCTATGGACTCAATAACATAATACAAAAAACCCAAGCTTGAGCGGCTTGGGTTTTTTGTTAAATACAGATGATTGTCACAGCAGAATATCTACCTAGATAAGAATAGCAACTTATTCAGCTGGCTTATCATCTTTGTTTAGCTGCACATATTTATCGAAATTTTGTGCATAATCTGTCAAATTGTCACTTAGCATCTGGCGATATTGTTTGACATAAAACTCGACGATATCGTCTTTTTCTTTGGCAAAATCATCGGCTTTCACGAAGCCAATCGAGGCCACAGAGGCGCTGTAGCGTGCGGCAGCATATAACAAAGAAGCACCTACCTGTCCTGAATGGGCATCAGGGCCTAGCTGACTATTGGCGACACCGATGATAGCATCAGCGCGTTGGTAAAACGCCTGCATTTCAGGGGTGATTTCAATGCTTGCATCCACATTGTTGTCTTGAGTGTTGCTGTCTTGAGACATAAGCTGCTCCTAATAATAAGTGTCGATAATTTTAGTATATAAAGGCGGTTTGTAAATGATTCAACGTAATGACTCTATGACCCTTATAAGCCAGCGTCTGCTTTTAAGATATCTGCTTTGTCTGTTTTTTCCCAAGTAAAGGCAGTTTCTGAGCCTTGACGACCAAAATGTCCAAAGGTAGCCGTCTGCTGATACATTGGCTGTAATAGGTTCAGCATACGAGTGATGCCATAAGGACGCAAATCAAAATGAGTACGAATCAGGCGAATGATTTCATCGTTACTGATTTTGCTCGTGCCAAAAGTGTTGACAGAGATAGACGTTGGCTCAGCAACCCCAATCGCGTAACTGACTTGTACTTCACAGCGATCAGCAAGACCAGCTGCGACGATGTTTTTGGCCACATAACGTACCGCATAAGCAGCACTGCGATCTACTTTTGAGGGATCTTTACCACTAAAAGCACCGCCCCCATGACGTGCCATACCGCCGTAAGTATCGACAATGATTTTGCGGCCTGTTAAGCCTGCATCACCCACAGGACCACCAATGACAAACTTACCCGTTGGATTGATATGGTAGCGTGTACCCGCATGTAACAGATCAGCCGGTAGCACTTGCTTGATGATAGATTCCATCACTGCTTCTTGCAGATCAGACTGCGAGATGCTCGGATCATGCTGAGTTGATAGAACGACCGCATCGATTGCAGCAGGACGGTTGCCATCATACTTCAAGGTAACCTGCGCTTTGGCATCAGGACGGAGCCATGGTAGCTCGCCTGCACGGCGCAGCTCAGATTGACGCTCCATCAAACGATGGGCATATTCAATAGGGGCCGGCATTAATACATCAGTTTCATTACTGGCGTAACCAAACATTAAACCTTGATCGCCTGCACCTTGCTCTTCAGGATCATGACGATCGACACCTTGAGCGATTTCAGGAGACTGCTTACCCAGCATATTGATGACCGCACAAGTCTCGCCATCAAAACCCAAATCTGAGTGGTGATAACCAATGCCGTTGACCGTGTCACGCACCAGCCGCTCTAAATCGATATTGGCAGTTGTGGTGATTTCACCGGCAAGTATCACCGCGCCTGTTTTTACTAAAGTTTCGCAGGCCACACGTGCGTGTAAGTCTTCACGTAAGATAGCATCAAGGATGGCGTCTGATATTTGGTCAGCCATTTTGTCAGGGTGGCCTTCGCTCACAGATTCGGAGGTAAATAAGTTGTATTCACGCATAATGGGATCGCTTAATTGAATCAATAAAGGTAGGAAAAGCAACACTCTGGGTGCTGCTCTAATTAATGTTGACCACGCATTTACGCGGCAGATAATCGGTATTTCTCAATGCTAAAAATCGGTGTTGAACAAAGTTTTTGTCATCAATTTGGCTAAAATCTAGACCTACTATCATTCAATCAATTCATATATGGAGCAATGATAATAAGCTTTTATGGCTATGGCGGTAGAGAGTTAGGTCAATGTTCGCTCTAATAGGCTACTGTCAGTGTGCAGATTGCCTTATCAGAAGCGGGGTAATTGCCAAAATCTCTTAACACAAAATAGGGTTATTCTACCCTGAAACGTTATAAAACTCTAGTGAGCAGCACTTGCTATACTATAAGAAATGCTCAACAAGTGATTCACTGTCGTAAAACGTAGGTACTTGCCAGTTCATGGCTACATAAGTTTGTCTTTGAGACAGGAGTGTCACTACGTTATAGTTCTAAAAAGGTCGCTTTATCTTTAAACATGCACTCTTCATAGACGGGGCAAGCGCCGCATTTGGGTGTACGCGCTTGGCAGGTATAGCGCCCGTGCAAAATAAGATAATGATGCGCATCAACGATAAAGTCATCGGGTATACGCTCGACCAGTTTGTTTTCGACGATGAGCACCGTTTTACCAGTAGCGAGTCCAGTACGATTGCCGACGCGAAAGATATGCGTGTCGACCGCCATGGTTGGCTGACCAAAAGCAGTATTCAAAACTACGTTGGCGGTTTTACGCCCCACACCAGCTAATGATTCTAGATCTTTGCGGTTGTCAGGGACGGTGCTATCAAACTTTTCAATCAAATCGCGGCAAGTCTTGATGACATTTTTGGCTTTTGCGTTATATAAGCCAATATTTTTGATATACGTCTTTAGACCTTCTTCGCCTAGTGCCAGTATAGCTTCAGGTGTGTTCGCCACGGGGTACAACTGCTGAGTGGCAATATTGACGCTCACATCAGTTGCCTGTGCAGATAAGATAACGGCGATGAGCAGCTCGAAATTACTGCCGTAATTTAGCTCGGTGACAGGCTCGTCAATCGTCGCCGCTAGCTTTTCAAAAAATGGACGCACATCGCGATTGGGCATTCTTCTAGAGGGCGGTGTATCGGCTGTTTTATGTTTGACCGTTTTACTCATGGTGTTTTAACTATTATTTTAGTGAGTGGTGTTGCAAAATTATATGCTAGCGATGGCATTTATATGAGTTATTAAAGTATCAATCACGTAATCACAGCACCGCTTGTAATGCGTCGAGCTCTGCTTGCAAGCCTTCAAGCTCCATTTGTTTTTTATCATTGGCGCGCACGCTGAGCTGCTTTTCGAGTTTTTTGATTTTGGTACGTAGTTTAGCCGCTGCAATGGTATTCTTTGCTTGTGCTTCGCTAATATTTAGCGATTGGCTCGTTGCATTGTTGAGCTTGGCCTCTACCATGCTGACCACAGGTTTGCTATTGCTGGTATCAGCCAGTTGTTCTGTCACGCGTTTGAGATGCGTGTGGTAGCGCTGTCTCAAGTCTTCTTGTTCGGCTACTCTCTCAAAGGGAGAAAGCTCACGCTCGACAATGACCAAGTCGATACAATCAACAGGGCAGGGTGCGATACATAGCTCACAGCCTGTGCACAAATCGGTAAAAATCGTATGCATGTGTTTGCCAGTACCGACGATAGCATCCACTGGACAAGCCGGAATACATTTGGTACAGCCGATACAGTCGTCTTCACGAATCACAGCACGAACCTCTGTTGGACGTCCTGATGTCATGTCTATCGGCCATTGTGATGGTGCGGCTGTCAGATGAGTATCTATCCCAATTGTCTGAGCGATAGCGTCCGTTACTGGCTGGCCACCAGGCACACATTTATTGTATGGCTCACCCTTTAATACGATAGCAGTGGCGTAAGGCAAGCAGCCATCTGGATGCTCACAAAGCCCGCATTGCGTTTGCGGCAGACAAGCATCAACGCGTGCAATTTTTGTCTGTACATCATTTGGCAGGGTATCAATGTGCAGCGACTTAAACAAGATCGGTAAATCTGTCAAGCGTGTCTGTTCAGTACTTTGAGGATGGGTGTCGGTTTGGGACATGGTATTACTGGCCTTAGTATCGGTCATCATTAGCGACTGTCACTTATGTCTGTCAGTGGCTAGGTAGATAAGTGACTATTGATTGCATATTTTATAGGCAAATTATGGATCTTTGTACTGACGTTCTATATCAAATAGTCAATGACCCAGCCGTGTCGATCGCTGTTGCGCTGCGAAGATTAACACATTTAAAGCCGTAAAACATCAGGGTCGAAAACCTAGTCTTGAACATTAAAAATTAAAGCATAAGATCAATGATATTGTGATGCATTTATTCTAAAAACGGTGAGCGTTTGCGGAATGTCTACTTACTAAAACGCTTGAGGATAAAATCAATCAATAGATGCATGCGATGAGGCATGTTATCACGGTCGCGATAGAGCATCTGGCAGCCTCTAGGTTGGTTATTCCAATCAGGCAATACTTGCTGCAAACCGCCTGATGTGATCAAAGGCTGTGCATCATAATCGGGGATGAAACCTAGACCGATACCATCCGCAATAGCCCCCGTTAGTAAACTAATATTATCAACTTTTAGACGGATATTATTTGTTGGCTGATGCGCCTGTACCTCGCCCGTTATACGATGCTGTAGATGCCACGTAAACATCGGAGGACATAGGACAGTTGGGTATTCCGCCAAATCATTGGGCGTTTGGATATCGGATACATCGATATCGCTGGCTGCACAAATCATAAAGCGAATATTGGTCAGCTGCCGCCCAATCCAATGATTGGCACTGTGTTCACCAATACGAAAAGCGACATCAATAGCTTGCGCGTCAATATCAATGGTCTGATTGGACAGACGCAAATCTAAATGGATATCTGGATATTGTTTTAAAAAAGCATTGAAATGCGGCGCTAAAATATCACTACCAAAATTGACAGGGGCGCTGATTCTGATTGTGCCTTTGGCCTCATTTTTATCTTGTAGTAAGCAACACGCGACGTTTTCTAACTCATCAAAGAGATGGGCGCTGCTCTTGTAATATTGTTGCCCTGCATGGGTCAACTGTACGCGGTGCGCATCTCGGTTGAGCAACCTAAGTGCCAGATCTGCTTCTAGTTTGGCAACTCGGCGACTCAATGTCGATAGGGGCATGTCAAGCATTATAGAGGCTTGGCGAAAGCTGCCGTAGCGGACAACCGCGCAAAAACTGCGCATGTCATCGAGGGAGTAGTTAAATTTCATATTCAGAATCTATGCTCTCGTTATTGCTTGTTTATACCGTATTTAAAATATATACACTGGTGGTTATCTTTTCGCAAGTTTTTTGGGTGCAGTATGAGCCGTTCAGCGAACACCACCGCCGTCCTATATTTATTACTGTGTACGTTTCTCTGGGGCGCAAGTTTTCCTGTCGGCAAGCATGCCTTGAGTGAAGTAAATGCATTAACCTTAGTCATGTGGCGTTTTAGCATTGCCTCGATGTGTCTGTACCTTTATACAAAATATAAGCACATGCCAATCCCTAATCTCACACCCAAACAATGGGCGTGGGCGATTGGTGTATCCATCATTGGTGTTGGTGGCTTAAACTTGGGGCTGTTTACTGGGCTTGAACAGACTAATGCTAACAATGGTGCGTTGATTATGGCGCTTAGCCCGCTGGTGACTTCTTTGATTGGTTCTATAGCGCAGCGCCAGTTTCCTACCAAAGGCGCGCTGTTTAGTTTGGTGGTTTGTCTCTCTGGCGTACTGCTGGTACTGACCGATGGCGCATTTGCCAAACTGCTAGGGTTTGAATTTAACCATGGCGATCAAATGATTTTTTTAGGTATGCTGTGCTGGAGTCTCTATACTTATCTGACTCAAGGTATCAGCCGCTGGATGCCGATGATTCCTTATACCTTGGTCGGTATGCTGTCAGGTCTTGGGGTGATATCGCTCATGGTGTTATTTAGTGCAGAGGTACATCCATTGCAAGAAAGCTTAGCCATCAGTCGCAGTGTCTTTGGCGACTTGATATTTATTGGCGTCTTCGGCACGGTTGGCGGTTATCTATTGTGGATCTCTGGCGTCAAGCAGTTGGGCGCTGCTAATGCGTCATTATTCTTTAATTTTGTGCCAGTGTTTGCTGCGCTCACGGCCTTTGCTTACGGTCAGCAAGTGACCGCTTTGCAATTATTAGGTATGGCGATTGTGATTGCAGGGCTATTGATACCCAGACTTGTCAAATGGCAACATCAGCGTCTGACCGCCCATAATGTCTAAGTGAGACGCAGTAGGCACTGACATTAGCCGCTAAAATGAGCTGCCAGTGACAGTGTCATTTAATTTCATAATAAAATGCCTTGTTCTTTGGCAATCTGATCGATCAATTCTCGAGCGATACTGCCCTTTGGTGGAATCTTTGGCAGGTTAGAGAGATCAAAAAAATCAGCATGCGCCAGTTCGTCTTCTTGAATAATAATATCGCCACTGGCATAAGAGGCACGGAACCCAAGCATCAAATTGGAGGGAAATGGCCAAGGCTGGCTACTCACATAATGAATATCTGATATGCTGATATTGACCTCTTCTGCCACCTCACGTACCACCGCATGCTCAAGGTTCTCACCCACCTCAACAAACCCAGCGATCAAACCATACATGGGCGGCAGTTTTTGCTGTCCATGTCGATGGTGGTGCGCGAGTAAGATTTGCATTTCATCTGTTACTGGGTTTGGGCGGGTAATCGCCGTAATCACACATGGCTGGACGCGAGGATACTGGCGCAGCTGGCATACTGGACAAACCATAGCGCGCTCGTCTTGGTCAGCATGTACGGTAGGACTGGCACAGCGACTACAGAACTGCGTATCTGCTTGCCACCTTAATAACTGTATCGCTTGACTGATCTGGTCAGATAGGGCAACAGGTATGTTATTTATCAGCTGTCGATAAGGGACAAAGGTATCAGTACTGCTTTCGGCGATGATAGGCAGCGTCACGTTATGAGCGACTGCGTAATCATAAGTCATGGCAGTGGTGGACGGCGCAGTGAAGGTTTGGGCAGTGTTTTCATTGATCAAATCAGATGAAAGGCTATCCATATTATTATTATCATCAGATTGCCAGTGATTTGGCGATAGACTCTCATGTAGCGTCACGTGACCGAGCCGATAAGCTTGCTCGTCTGAACCAGTACGACTCTGTGGTAGTTGGATTTGTAATGGCCACCAACCATCTGGCATTTGACGGCATAAAACAGTGTCATCACTCAATATAAAAGCATGGGCCATAAAAGATTCCAAACAGTTTGAAGCAAATCCGTATCGATTTAGATACAGACTTATTTAACGTGAAGTATTCTGATTAAGTTTTATCGCCGCAAAATGACAAAATGGCGACGATAAAACCTGTGCAAGCAGTACTAAGCAGCAAGTAGATGACTTAAGCTTTGCTGGCCAACGTCAAGCGCTTGTTTACTGACAGGACGATTGTTCTCAAAACCATCCAGATGATGATCGACCGCCATAATCACATCAGCGATGCAGGCGAGTGTAGGGTCTTCGATACGTTGTCCACTCTCTATACGTTTTTCGATATAAATGGCTAATTGACCAAGCATGCTGGCGGGTGTTGGCAAATGTAAAAAGCGCAATGCACCTGCCACTTGGCGCATCATTCCCGGTATATTCTGAATATTAAGCATGTCGCGTTCAGGCTCTGCCAAATAGTCGTTAATTGCTTGCTCGGCACTTGCAATGGCGGTACGGCTTTCTTGTATGAGGGTATCGTATGATGTATTGAGCTGATGCAATGAGATATGCTGATTATTCAGTGGTAAGTAGATCGCCCCTGGGGTATGCATCTCTGCCATTGCAATTGTAGCATTCTCTGCATGCATCAATGCCAGTAATAAGTGATCAAAGTCATCCGGCGAAGGCGCCTGCCAATGGCTGACCGCACCCGCCGCTGTGATAAGACTATCAGCTGCATTGGACAATCCTAGCAGGCGCAGTGCTGAGCTCAATTCAGTCAAATCTTCAATGATCTGGGCAGTTTGCATATCAACAGGATTGATGGAGTCGCCACGTGCATAGCTGTCGACATTTTCTTTAATATTATTGATTTGAGACTGAATAATGTCATTTAGTGTATCGGTGAGTGCGCGATTGGGACCAAACAAGAAACGCTTCATCTCATCAAGCTGATCGCCTTCTAGATAGTTACTTGCGTACTGCTCACGTAATTGCTGCGCCTCAACAGTATCACGCTGACAGGCAAAATTAACTAAGTCTGCAAAACGTGTATCCATCACAGGTAAGTAGCTTTGGAACTGCTGCTCCACATAAATCAGCGTATGCTTTTGGCTCACGTTCAACGGTAAGACCGCGGCAATATCTGTCACAGCAGTCGCTGCTGCTTGCCAAAATAGGCTGTTACTATTTGATGCGATCAAAGCGCAGGCAGCACTCATGGCATCGAGTTTTTGCTGATCGTTTGAGTCAATATTGCCATCTTGGTTGAGTAGGGCAACGCCAAGACCGCTACGATAGGCATAGGTCAGGAGTTTTGTATCCAAATTGAGCGCGCTTAGTGGTTCAAAGTTTTGCTCTGGGTTAGCAATGATGACGCTACTGCTCCCAAAAGTAGAAAAGTCCTCGACCGTCATTGGTGGTTTTTGTCCATGCGCATTGAGATTGTTAACCACTGGCAATAACAAAGTAGGCTCTACCGACTCAGTCAATAATACAAACTCGACATAGCGTTCTAAAGTCATAATGGCTTCTGATAAATCCATGATGAGAGCCATGTCATTGTTGTCGCCGTTGTCATAAAGGCGCTGTAGACCGTCAACGATCGCATTGTTTAACACTTCTGCACCAACAAGAGAAATCAGTTTAAAAATACAAGACAGCTGCTTTAGAACATCAATAGAATCTGACAATAAAGGTGCTTGGCTACTATCGTCATTGAATTCGCTCAGATGAATCTCAGTATCTTTGAGCGTTGCGATAATCTCATCATGCAATAAGTGGAGTGACGGTAGGTTGAAATCAGTAACACTAAGCGTGGGGGCGGTTAACTTCATTTGCGCAGACTGGTCCATAAGTATTTTTCCATAATGTACTGATGAGAATGACGATGGTATCAATGGGGTAGTAAAAATATTGGTTAATGATGTTTTAACGTTTTATATGATAATAATCAAGGCTATATTGTACAAATGTTGGTGTAATTCAGGCTTGATGTAGCGGCTACATATTGGCTTTTAGCTCAGGGTAGTCCTCTGCAAGAGAAGCGTACCAGCTTTGATTGGTAGTCTCATCTGACGTCGATGCTAGCAATAAATTGGCCAAATTGGCAAAACTGGTATGGGCAGTTTGCCCGCCCTCTGTGGGTGCGTCTTCTTCAATGGCAAGCGTCACTTGACCGCCAGTCATCGCCAAGTAAACTTCGGCTAAAATCTCTGAATCCAGTAAGGCGCCGTGAAAGGTACGGTCTTGCTTACCAACGTCCAGACGACGTACGAGGGCATCCAATGTGTTCTTTTGTCCAGGATATTGCTGCTTTGCCATGACCAGTGAATCGGTCACTTGTACGCGCTCAGCAAAGTCATTGAGACCGACTTTCGCAAACTCCATGTTTAAGAAGTTCATATCAAAGGTGGCGTTGTGAGCGATAATCTCAGCACCATCCATAAAGTCGTATAATGACTGGGCAACTTGATCAAAGGTGGGCTTGTCCGCCAAAAATGCCTCAGAGATCCCATGAATACGAATAACTTCATCATCCATGCCACGCTGCGGATTGATATAGACGTGTAGTTTTTCACCAGTAAATTTACGCCCAACCATCTCAACAATACCGACCTCAATGATACGGTCGCCTTTTAATGCGTCCAGTCCTGTGGTCTCTGTATCCATGATGAGCTGACGATTTGCTTCATGACGATGTATCGGCTTTGGTAGTAGCGGCCTAAAATGAGGATTGGCACGACTCGTATCCCCATCAAACTTGGGTGTATCAGTATCTATAGTTGGGATATCACTAGTCATGTCGGTATCATTCATGGGTACTTGGGCTTCTGGCATGGCTTTATTACTCATCATTTTGGGTGCGTTGTCTGGATGGTGAGGAGTCTCTACCATGACATCATTATGCATCATACGTGCTTCATGGCTATGTTGACTGTCATTGATTCGTAACTCATCTTCTGACACATCGTCAAACTCGTCATCTACCATATCTAGACCCAATGGGTCGAACTTTAGCCAATCATCATTGGCGACAGGTTTTTTATCAGTCGCTATGCGGCCTTTTTTTTTAGGGGCGTCTGATTCGTTTATCACAGGTTTTTGTGCCACAGATGCTTTTATCATAGAGGAGTGACCACTGTTTGACGTAACCCCTAAGTTTGCCAGTTCGTCTGCTTTTTCATTACCGGCATGTCCAGCGTGACCCTTAACCCAGTGCCAATCAACATCACGCTGTTGACATAGCTTATCCAATTGTTGCCAAAGGTCTTGATTGGCGACGGGCTTTTTGCTCGCTGTTTTCCAGCCTTTTTTCTTCCAGCCTTCAATCCATTCGGTGATGCCTTTTTGGACGTAGCTGGAATCTGTCCAAATCTCAAGTTTTTGCTCATGTGAGCTATGTGTTAGGGCCTGTATCGCACCCATGAGCTCCATGCGATTATTGGTGGTTTCCGTATCACCGCCATATAAATCCTGCGTGCTACCATCGCTAAATATAAGGTGCGCGCCCCAACCGCCAGCGCCGGGATTGCCTTTGCAGGCACCGTCAGTATACGCTACCGTTATGTTTTTCTTGGCGGCTAACGGATCAGTTGCGTTGCTTGTATTAGAGTGTGGCATGGCGTTACGGTTGTCTGACATAGAGATGTATAAACCTGATAAATAGTAAGCATAAAAGTAGTATTAGAGCATCGCGCTCATACTAATTGAACGATGCTAGTGCCGCTGTGAGTATAACAAATCTATCGTAAATATGGGTGGTCGTGACGCACAAAATCACAAAACTAGGGATGGCAACGCATAACACAATAGTAACCTGATTGTTTTCTGTTAAAATAGCTTGGCTCGCTAAAAAACGTCTATTTTTTAGCGAAAATGCTTTTAAAGAAGCCAATACCAGCGCGCTGTCTTTGTCACAATAGTATCCACAGAAAATATTTGTAGATAGCTATTTGATAGTTTTCTTATGACAACGCGCTCAGTGCAAGTCTCCCATACATGACCGCAGGATAGCTTTATTATGTCTTTATGCTCAAGTATTTTTTATAAGCGACTGACGTATCTGATGCTCAGTGCTACGGCCAGCACAGTGCTCCTTTTGAGTGGCTGTAGTGATAGCAGTGATGCTCAGGCAGATACTGAGGTCGCGGCAACCGATTTATCTGTGTTTGCAGGCTGTTATACAGTGAGTCAAGACGAGCCTGCGCAAATAAAGATTAGCCAACAAGAAGGCGCTTGGGTGATGCAGATGAAAGAGCCTGCAAGTGCTAAGCGTGTGTGGGATGAGCCTGAAGCGTTAGAAGTGATTAAAAATAGTGATATACCGCAGTTTTTCTCTATTGATCCAGATAATGTCGATGCGGTGATCGGGCGTCCTGATCGAGTGCTAGTATTGGCGCATGTCAAGCCTGCCTATGCCAATATCGACCCACTCTTAGACAGTGAGTATCTGTCTTATATTTACCGAGGTGCTAACACCATCTATCGAGTAGAGTGTGACGACATCAATACCGATATATTGGCCAATCCACATGCCAACGTCATTATCGATAATGTGAATGAGAGTAGTTAGATAAGTATTGCTCATAAGTAGCATAAATATCGTTGATGATCAATTGTATTTGTCCAAAACGATCTTGCTACAAGCCTTTAAATCAGTAGAGTCAAGCTATATGAATTTTTTTAGTTATGTTGTGTTAGGTGGGTTTTCTTATGCCGCGGGTTGGGCGATAAGAACGTATGTATTAGAAAAGCAGCCGAAGACTGACCAACCTTATAATCTCAAGCATCCTGCTATTTTGGCGTACTTGGCTGGGTTTTTTATCGTTATGCTGATTGTTTCGTGGTTGATTGGTCGCTATATTTTAGGTCATGTGGTGATTGACTTACCGTTTATCATCGTCAACAGCCTCGTAGCAACTTTCGTGTACTCGTTTGGCCTCAATCCAGAAAAAGCGAGCTACGATGTGCCGAATTAAAATCTGACGTTTGGAGGTTTAACCGTTCAGCGTCAGATTGATTAAAGCAACAAAAAAGCCACAACCAAGTGAGTGGCTGTGGCTTTTTTTAAACTGCTAATTATCGGTTAAGACATAACTAGTTACGAAGCCTTTTTGAGATCAGTACTGGTTTCATTGTCATCTTCTTCATCAGTGCTGCTTTTATCATGACTGATCTTGTCTGTGTGTTTGTCATTTTCCGATGTGCTTTTGGCATCCGCTTGTTCTTGTTTCCATACTTTATATTTTTGCAAATCTTTTCTGACTTGTTTTAAACAAAATTTAAGTACAAGTGCGTCATCGATATAACCGATAAACGGAATAGAGTCTGGGATAAGGTCAATAGGATTTATTGTGTATATTGCCCCAATCACACCAGCTGAAATGGTTCTAAAAGGAATCTTGCGATAATCCCCTTTGTAATAGTCTTTGATTAGACTCATAAATAGCATCAAATCATCGCTAAAAGGTTCAAGATAACTATTGTCTTCTAGCTTTTCTTTAAGTTTGTCTTCTTTTCCAATCAAGTATTTCAAATTAGAAAAGAGTGTTTTTTCTTTATCATTTTTCTTGGTAAACATAATTGTTGCCTTTATTTTTGTGCGATGAATTTGTATCTACAGTAACAAACATACTCGCCCCATGTTGTATGTCTCGGTAGCGAAAAAGTAAATATAGGTAAAGGCTTGGGTAACTTGACTGCTGGCAAGATGCGTTACAATGTTTGAGTATGACGGCTTCATTTGTGATGTGCGCTACTGCAAAAGATGACAATGTATAAATCATAAAAACAAAAATGTATAGGTAGTAACAACGTATGGGTTCAAAAATACCGTCCATCCAGCAATCAATAGAAGATAAAAACCTACAGTCAAACCTAGCTGATGAGCTTAATGTTGGCCTAAACCGTCGACAGTTTTTGCACCGAATAGGTGTTGGCGCAGGTGCTGCGGCATTAGCAGCGCAAAGTATTCCTCACGCATTGGCTGCCAGCCTCATTGAGGCAGATAATAGCTCGCAGCTGACCAAAGACGATCTGCCGACTGCATTGTTGGATGAGCGCTCAGCGCAAACCTCTCTAATAACAAGCTGCACTACGCCCACGATTGAGACCAGACTGTTTGCCAGCTCCAATGTGGGCGGCAGTGATGAGCGCAATCAGTTGGCATTAGATCGCATGAGCTGTGCTGGGTTTAAAATAAGTAATCCCGATATTACCAATCGTCAATATTTGCGCTTTGCAGGTACGGACTCGCAGCGTGCCAGTGACTTCCAAAACCTCGCGACCGGAGCGATAGCAGCGCCAAAACTGCTTTTGGGTGTGCGCGGTGGTTATGGTGCGATGCGTATATTACCCATGGTTGATTGGACGACGCTTGGGCGTATTATGAAAGAGCGCGGCACAATACTCGCAGGGTTCAGTGATGTGACTGCGATCCAATGTGCGCTATTGGCGAAAGGGTCTATGAGTTCACTTGCGGCACCGATGCTTTATAGCGAGTTTGGCAAAACTGTGCCTGATAAGGTCAGCTGTCGCCAGTTCGCTGAGGCCTTAACCAATCCCAACCTCACGATCACCATACAAGATGCGTCTTTAACCAGTCAGCAATTGCCTACCATACTCACAGCGGGCGAGTCCAAAGTGCTCACTGGTACGATTTGGGGTGGTAACCTAAGCGTGGTCTCTGCGCTGGCAGGTAGCGAGTATTTACCGCGCATTGAGGGCGGTATTGTGTTTTTAGAGGATGTGGGCGAGCAGGCGTATCGTATTGAGCGTATGCTGTATGATTTGTATTTAGCGGGAGTGTTTAAAGGTCAACAAGCGATTGTGTTTGGGGCGTTGTCTGGTTCAGGTGAGGACAGCTATGACAAGCGTTATGATGTTGCCACAGTGATTCGTCAATTACATAAGCTGACTGGATTACCAATTTATAGTGGCTTGCGATTTGGTCATATTGGCAAAAAACACAGCTTTCCGCTTGGCGCAATGTGTCAACTGACGCCCAATACATCAGGCGGCTACCAGTTGTCCTTTAGCGATTATCCAATCATCAAGGCGGATGCTATCCATGTCGAAGGCCTATGGCAGAATATGTAAACATGCATGACCACTAACTAACAGACTCTAAATCGCCAGCCGTGAAAACTTATCTTGATATTCCTTAGGCGTCAACTCTGTTGCCCGTTTGAACAGGCGTGTGAACGAAGAGATATCATCATAGCCGACTTGATCGGCAAGAGACTTGATACTCACATCTCCCAATTCGAGCAAGCGCTTGGCTTGCTCAATTCTGACGGCCTGAATATATTCAACGGGTCGCATCGCGACGCTGGCCTGAAAGCGTCTATTCAAAGTGCGCGGAGTGATATTTGCCATGGCAGCTAGGCTGCTGACTTGTATGGGCTGACGAAAGTTTTGCTCGATAAATTCTTGGACTTGTTTGACCAACTGATCGGAATGCGGCTTATGCAAAGTCACGTTGGTATAGCTATTCTGATTGCCTCGTTTGCTATCAATAATCTGAGTTTTTGCCACTTGTGTAGAGATCTCTCGCCCGCAGTAGCGCTCTATTAATAATAGCCCCAAATCATAAAAGGCGCTGCCGCCTGCTGCACAAAATATACTACCCAGCACATCGCTTGCATGAGTGACAAACTGGTTCTCTTGTAAGTCCACCAGTGGAAAGTCTGCCTTAAATTTATTGGCATAGCCCCAATGGGTGGTGGCGACTTTATGATCTAATAGCCCTGCCTCCGCCAAGAAAAAAGCTCCGCTACAGTTGCTGGCAATATCCGCGTTGGTATTCGCCAGTCGCTTTAGGTGGGGTAGTAGCCCATTATTTTGCTTCAATACCTTATCAATAGAGTCGCCAATGGTGGGCACCAGCAACAAGTCGCACTCCGTGACATCTTGGATATCGCAGTGCGCTCGCATCATTAAGCGGTTGCTACATCTGATATCACCGCCGCCTAAGCTTGCGATTTGCACCTTAAACCTAGGCTCTACCGCTTCATTTGAAAATCGCTGCCAGCTGACCCCTGTAAATGAAAATAAATCTAAGGCACCAGCGAGCACGCTACCAAGCACACCATCGAAGCCAAGAACGATTACATTAAATGGTTTGAAATAGGGCATCAGTTACTCGCATCTGTTATTTTTCTCACTAATCATAACGTCCATAGGAGAAATTATTTCCAAATTTATGTCACATTTGACCATGATTATGTCATAAATGACAATACGGCAGTGCGCTAATTTAGATTAATATCAATTGATAAGCATTAACCCCCTTTGTGTTGCCTGACTCAATGATGCCGTAAATATCATAGATAGGGTCATGACAGAGGGTAATAATACAAACGGATTTGCCTGATTTACGATCGTTACATGTAATCAAAAGAAACTAAAAGAGACGACTATGGCCACAGATACCCTTATCAACGACTTTGAGTTACCGTTCCAGCTGTACGATGTGCTAGGAACACAAACCCTCACTGAGCACGCAAAGTTCTCAGAGCACAGCCGCGAGACCTTTGATGCGGTATTAGATACCGCAAATAAGATCGCAACGGATTTATTTTTGCCGCACAATCACTTGGCAGACAAGAATGAGCCGCAGTTCGATGGCAAAAAAGTCAGCATGATAAGCGATGTCAAAGTCGCTTTTGATGCGTTTCGTGACTCAGGTTTTATCGCTGGTCGTTACAGTTTTGAAGACGGTGGTATGCAGCTGCCTGAGACAATCATGACCGCGGTGGCAGGCTATTTTATGGCAGCCAACCCGTCGACGACCGCCTATCCATTTTTGACCACTGCAGCCATCAATGTCATTTCTCACTTTGCCAGTGATGATATCAAAGCCGCCTTTATGCCGCGTATGCTAACAGGCGAGTTCACTGGAACCATGGCGCTGACAGAGCCGCATGCAGGCTCGTCACTTGCTGACATCAAGACCACCGCTGTCAAACAAGACGACGGCTCGTACCGCATCAAAGGCAGCAAGATTTATATCTCAGCAGGGGACCATGAACTGTCTGACAATATCGTGCATTTAGTATTGGCCAAGATTCCAGGTGGCCCTAGTGGGGTAAAAGGCATCTCCTTATTTGCGGTGCCAAAGTACCGTTTGAACGATGATATGTCTGTCGGCGAGCGCAATGACGTGCATCTGACAGGACTGATTCATAAACTTGGCTATCGAGGGGCAACCTCGACGGCATTGAGCTTTGGTGACGCGGGCGATTGTTACGGCTACCTGATCGGTGATGAGCATTTTGGCCTGCGTTATATGTTCAAGATGATGAACGAGGCACGTATTGCGGTTGGGTTTGGCGCGGCGATGATTGGCTATCGCGGTTATCAGTATTCGCTCGATTACGCCAAAGATCGTACGCAGGGGCGCATTGCACCGAACAATAAACCTGAAGATGATGCGACTGCTATCATCCAGCATGGTGACGTAAAGCGTATGCTATTGGCACAAAAAGCCTATTCTGAAGGCGGTATTTCCTTGTGCTTATACGGCTCAAACCTAATTGACCGTATCAATACTTGCGAAGACGACACCCTAAAGAATGAGTTGACCGAATTGTTAGACCTCCTTACGCCCGTACTAAAAGCATGGCCGTCTGAATATGGGCCAAAAGCCAATGACTTGGGTATTCAAGTATTGGGCGGTGCTGGTTATACGCGTGAATATCATGCTGAGCAGTTTTGGCGTGACAATCGTCTCAATCCTATCCATGAAGGGACTAATGGCGTACAGGCATTGGATTTGTCATTCCGTAAGTTATGGCAAAAAGGTGGTCTTGGTATTCAAATATTAAAGCGTGAAATCACGCAAGATCTAGAAAATATCACCACGCCTGAGACTGCGGCACTCGCGGGTAAATTAACGCCTTACATGGGTCAGCTGCATGAAGTGCTGGTGCATCTAAGCAAAGTGTTGCAGACAGAAGAAGCCATTACGCTTACTGGTAACGCCCAAGCGCTGATGAATATTTTTGCCTCGATCGTGTTGAGCTGGATTTGGATTCGCCAAGCCAGTAAAGCTGAGCAGCTATTAAGCACGACGCAAGATATTGAGCAACAAAACTTTTATAAAGGCAAGATACAAGCGGCGAAGTACTTCATCGATTGGGAACTACCGTTGATTAACCGTGATATAGCCATTTTAAACAATGACAACGCTGTTTGCACCGACATGCAGGCAGACTGGTTCTAAGAACAACGCTAAGGAAAGAGCAATGACAACCATAAATAGACAATGGCGACTAAAAACAAGACCAGTTGGCGCACCAAGCACTGAGACTTGGGATTATACTGAGACAGAAATACCGACTATCACCGATGGTCAATTACTGATTAAAATTGATTATATCTCGATAGATCCTGCAATGCGTGGCTGGCTAAATGATGCCAAATCATATATCAAACCTGTCCAGATTGGGGAAGTCATGCGTGCCGGTACGGTGGGCGAGGTGATTGAAAGTAAGCATGAGAAATTTGCCGTTGGGGATTATGTCGCAGGTCACGATGGCGTGCAGTCATATGCGGTCAGTGACGGCACAGGATTGCATAAAGTTGATCCAAATCTTGCACCGCTACCTTATTATTTAGGCGTACTTGGGATGCCGGGCATGACAGGGTATTTTGGTTTGCTCAAAACAGGCCAACCAAAAGCAGGCGAGACCGTTGTGGTATCAGGTGCTGCGGGTGCCGTTGGTAGTTTGGTCGGTCAGATTGCCAAAATCAAAGGCTGCCGCGTCGTTGGTATTGCAGGCGGTAGCGAGAAATGCAAATTCTTAGTTGATGAGCTTGGGTTTGATGCAACGATCGATTATAAAAACGAAAACGTCAAAAAAGCCTTGAAGCAAACTTGTCCAAATGGCGTCGATGTCTATTTTGATAACGTTGGCGGTGACATTTTAAATGACGTACTTACTCAAATAAACCTACATGCGCGTATCGTCATCTGCGGTGCGATCAGTCAATACAACAACACGGAAGCCGTCAAAGGCCCATCGAACTATTTATCACTCCTGGTCAACCGCGCCCGTATGGAAGGCATTGTGGTGTTTGATAATATCAAAGAATATCCAATCGCCATGAAAGAGATTGCAGGCTGGATTCAGTCAGGCGACATCAAAGTAAAAGATCATATCGTTAAGGGGATTGAGACATTCCCTGATACGCTTATGATGCTCTTTAACGGTGAAAACTTCGGCAAACTGGTACTTAAAGTAGAGGAATAACTCATGACACTGAATACAAACGGAATTGCATCAGATGTAACGGGTAAGCGTATTTTGATCACAGGCGGCGCATCAGGCATTGGTGCGGCAAGCGCGCTGCTACTGGCCAGTCGCGGCGCAAAAGTCGTGATCGGTGATATGGCAGAAGAGATGGGTGAGTCTGTTGCCCAGCAAGGCCGAGATGTGGGCAACAGTATCGTCTTCAAAAAAGTAGACGTGACCAGTGGTGATGAAGTGCGTGCGTTGTTTGACTTTGCGGTAGAGACGCTAGGCGGTCTAGATGTGGTGGTCAATAACGCGGGTATCGACCACAAGCCTTCGCCCATGCATGAGCTGAGTGATGAGGACTTTGATCGCAATATCGCCGTCAATCTAAAAGGGGTCTGGCACTGCATGCGTGCCGCTGTCAATTGTATGATACCGAATGGCGGTGGTCATGTAATCAATGTGGCGTCTATCGCTGGTCTGCGTTCTGCGCCCATGTTATCGGCTTACAGTGCCGCCAAACATGGCGTGATGGGTCTGACCAAGTCGGCAGCCCACGAGTACGCCCGCGCCAATATCCGTTTTAATGCAGTCTGTCCAAGCTTTATTGATACGCCAATGGTACGCAATACCATGGCAGCCATGAATGAACGCGCACAGCAAGCAACCGTCAAAGCCAGTCCGCTGCGCCGTTTGGGTGAGGTGGACGAGGTGTCTGCCGCGATTGCATGGCTCGCTAGCGACGAGAGCAGCTTTATGAATGGCCATGCCTTTACCTTGGATGGCGGCATGTTGGCATAATTTGTGCGAAAAACGTCTAGAATATTTAAAACTATAAGGAATAGTGATGAAGGATTTATTTGATTTAACCGGTAAAATTGCCCTAGTGACAGGTGCGAGCCGCGGTATTGGAGAGTCTATTGCTCGTCTGCTGGCCTCAAGAGGGGCACACGTGATTGTCTCTAGCCGCAAAATCGATGCTTGCCAAGCAGTCGCAGATAGCATCAAATCTGACGGTCATAAAGCCAGTGCCTTTGCCTGTCATGTGGGAGATATGGAGCAAATTGACGCGATTTTTGAGCATATTAAAAGTGAGTTTGGTCAAATTGATATCTTGGTCAATAACGCTGCAGCCAACCCGTATTATGGCCATATTTTAGATACAGACTTAGCCGCTTTTGATAAAACGGTGGAGGTCAACATTCGTGGTTACTTCTTTATGTCAACAGCCGCTGGCAAAATGATGAAAGAGCAAGGCGGCGGTGTTATATTGAATACCGCGTCAGTCAATGGACTGGTGGCAGGTGATAAGCAAGGCATTTACTCAATCACTAAAGCGGCAGTTATTAGCATGACCAAGGCCTTTGCCAAAGAATGTGGTCCACTTAATATCCGTGTGAATGCGTTATTACCAGGCCTGACGGATACCAAGTTTGCCTCAGCGCTAACGACCAATGATAAGGTCTTAAAAATGGCGCTACATTCGATCCCGCTAGGGCGAGTGGCAGAGCCTGATGAAATGGCAGGTACGGTGCTGTATCTGGTGTCGGACGCTTCAAGCTATACCACAGGCGCGACTATCGTTGTCGATGGTGGTATGCTGGCTTAATTAGCTAATCTATAAGACATAGGTTAGATAAGAAAGTAATTGTTTAAAACTGCATGAGATAAATTTTCATGCGGTTTTTTTGTTTTCATTTTTAATGAATTGCATAGCTACTCTTCCTACTTTGTCATTGAATAGACTATTAGTGCGAAGTAAAAATGGGCTATACCGTGGCATAATTAATTTAAATAACCAAAAGGAGTCAAATATGGACTCATTGACCAATCATAAAATAAATACTATTTCTCAAAATAAAACATGGCTATTTGTGCCAGCGACTCGCATCGATAGGATAGAAAAAGCCTTTGCTAGTGGCGCAGATGCCGTGATTGTGGATTTAGAAGATGCCGTTGCCAAGCAAGACAAAGCGGCGGCTCGAGACGCATTAAAAAACTACTACGATGAGCAAAATGCAAAGCAAACTTATCGGCCCATTTGGCTGCGTATCAATCAAGCGGGTAGTGAGGAGTTTTTCAAAGACATCGTGCTTTGTCAGAGAATGCCTAACTTGGCTGGTGTGTTATTGGCTAAGGCCGAGCGCGCCGAAGATATCGACAGCATACATCAGCTGACAGGTTTACCTGTAATCGCTTTGATAGAGAGTGCCATCGGGCTATACCAAATCGATAGCATGGCAAAAGCAGTAGGTTTGGCCGCTTTTAGCTATGGGTTTTTGGATCTGTGTAATGATCTACAAGTACAAGTAGGGACGCCATCAGCCGAGATAGTTGCCAATCAGATTCGCTATCAGCTTATTTTGACCTCAAAAGTACATCAGCTATCGCCGCCAATCGATACGATTTATCCTGATTTTAAAGATGAGTCAGGGTTAAGTAATCGAGTAAATTTGTGGTCACAAATGGGTATGGCAGGGATGTTATGCATTCATTCTAAGCAAGTTGCCACTGTGCAACAAGCCTTGCAGCCGATAGACAAAGCGCTTGCGTTTGCAACGCGGGTGATAGAAGAGTATGAGAAAAGCGGGCAAGCGGTGTTTAAAATAGATGGCGAGATGGTCGATGCGCCAGTGATTGCGCGCAGTCGTCAACTTTTGGAGAAGCAGCGGTTATTAGCAAAGTAGCAGGCAAAGCTATAATGCTTTATTATGAGCCATATCTACTCGTATATAAAAGCACATTATGATTTTTATCAATAACCAGATTAGCCTCAATGATAATGAGGTAGAGATTAGTGCCATACGCGCACAAGGCGCAGGCGGGCAGAATGTCAATAAAGTCTCCTCTGCCATCCATCTACGTTTTAATATTCACACCTCAAGCCTAAGCGATGCGTACAAACAACGATTGCTAGACAGTAAAGACAGCCGTATCACCAAAGAGGGCGTACTTATCATTAAAGCACAGCAGTTTCGTACGCAAGAGCGCAATAAAATCGATGCGCTTGAACGGCTGCAAAGCTTTATCAATAAAGCCACGCATGTCAATAAAACCAGACGGCCCACCAAACCAAGTCGGAATGCCAAACGCAAACGGGTGGATCAAAAAACCCAGCGCGGCAAAACCAAAGCTTTACGCGGTAAAGTAGATTTCTAGAGAATTTGTGATACTAGCTTTTGTCATTGAGAGGTTTTGCGACACAACAGCTATACAGCAAAAGTCATCGTAGATTATGGCGGTTTTTGAGTTTATAGTGGTATAGGCGAGAAATTATCACCTATACCGTTATGCTAGATTAAATAGTTATTTAGAATGCGCCATTAAGTCCAATAAATAGGATGGTTGAGTCATCGTCATCACCTTGTGAATGTGTGACACCAGCATTAGCGTTTAATAGACCAAAGCTTCTAGACACTCCAAGTGTCATGGCAACGTTATCATCATCAGTTTCGACCATAGGTGTCTCAAAACTAATATTAGATAGCGTATTCAAACTTGCTGTTACCGCTTTGCGATTGTCACTCAGCTGCTTTTGATAATGAATATCACCAAATAAGTTGAGGTTCTCCATCAAGGTATGATTGGCTTTGATACCAATCTTGCCGTATGTCGTAGAGTACTTCTGCTCATCGAACTGCATGGCAACGCCAGACATCTCTTTTTCTTTGAGTCCGTCAATTTTTACGCGGCTCGCTGTTGCACCGATATAAGGTGTGACGGCAATATTACTTACCTGCAATGGGTAGCCTGCCTGCAGGTTGGCATAATAACGTTTACCATCAGCATTTGACTTGAACTGTTGTTGGTTGCTACCAAGTGTGACAGCACGTGTGACATCGACATCCATGTTGCCAAATCCTGCAGCACCATTTATCTGTAAACCACCAAACTTGTTGCTATGATAGACACCAAAACCAACTTCTCCCAGATCAATATCACTTAAACCTGTGCCGACATCTGAGTTTTCAAAGTCTTTTTGGGTGATGTTACCGTATAAGCCTGTCACGGCATTGGCTGAATTAGGATGAGCAAAATCTACACCAAGTAATACTTGGGTATTATTATCACCATCAAACCCTGCAATGTCTTGATTGGCGACTTCACCGACAGCCCATAGTGTACGGGCAGGTTTTTGCTCACTGCTTTGGATTTGGTTGACGTGTGACTGTAAGCGCTCATTGGTTGCAAGTCCGGTTGTCGTTGCAATATGTGGCAGCACACCGATTAGGCTGGGGGCAGTGACAACAGCATTTGCATAGTCAGCAATCATTTGATGCGCCTGACCGGTCGGGTGAATGCCATCAGCGAAAAAGTAGGTTTCGTTGGCATCAGGTGTTTCTAGATTGCTTGACCCGCAAAATAGTGAGCTATCAGTAACCAAGTCTTCAGTACAGGCTGGCGTGGTCATATTAGTAAATCCATAAGCCGTAGGATTACTAGCGATTTGTTGTAATAAGCTAAAAGTGTCTAGCGGTATGATATTTGCCCCAGTATTTGCTGCAGCACTAAGCATAAATTGATTATATAGACTAGTAGCGCCAGTACTTTGCGCTTGTGCCACAGGCCCTTGATCAATAGCTCTAGGCGTCAGACCGATATCAGGAATATTAGGTACTAAAATGTAGTTTGCGCCATTGTCTTTTAGTGTATTAATTGTTTCGGCCTGGCTCGCTACTGCGCCAAGTATCGTAGCTTGGGCATTAGCAGGATCTTCAGCCGCCGCAAGCAAGTCATTTGCACCTGCCCACACGACATAAAGTCCATTAGGATCTACTTGATTATTATCAATATAATTATTAACTTGGCTATTGGCAGAGGCCACCGGAATACCAAAAGCAGTGACATCTACGCCTGCTCTTGCACCACCAATTGCATAATTATTACCTGTCTGACTACCATCATAAGTATTGGCGACAGCAGTAGTACCTAGTTGTTCAGCGAATGACGCTGCCCATGTATTATCAGGGTTAGTAGTAAATTGACCTGACTCTTCAAGCCCAAACGCACCTTGAGTGAGGGGGCTAAAATATCCGCCATCCGTTAAACTGTCGCCAAAAAAGGTGACACTGTCATAAGCATTTGCGTGATAAATACCAGCGATAGATAGGCTGATGGCAAGCATGCTTTTGTTAAAATTTTTGAGAGTAGTATGACCAACTATGGAGCGAGCGGTATTACGGGGCATAGCGACATCCTTGTCATTAATGTAATAGATTGTCAATGGAGTGTAACTATTTTTTAGAAGGCTAGCAATCATTTTGATTACAACATCAAAAGAATATTGTCTTATTTTTACAACTTTTGTATAGTCAATCAATATTAAAAGTGGTAC
Organism: Psychrobacter sp. PSP; assembly: GCF_024085615.1. Lineage (NCBI taxonomy): Bacteria > Pseudomonadati > Pseudomonadota > Gammaproteobacteria > Moraxellales > Moraxellaceae > Psychrobacter > Psychrobacter sp. PSP. Next base: position 3,325 of record NZ_JABLTF010000013.1, on the reverse strand, counting down.
AAGGCAGACGATTGCAAGTACCACAGTAGTAGGCTAAACGAGTCTAACGCTGTAACACTTCAATAGTGGTTCGACTATATCCTTAGAAGAAATCTAGCAAGCCTTGCAAGGCTGTACTATTACCTAACCATTTTATTACATACATCACTACTTTTAATCCTTCACAAAGCATCGGTATCAATAGATAGATTACACTTAGCCAAGTCGCCGACTCAACTCAGGGAAGCGTTTTATCATAAATAACATTAGGAGCAGAGCGATACTCGCAATAGCCGCGCCGACATAACCCACGCTTGATATCGAGATATGCGTCACTGCATAGCCACCAAACAAAGCGCCTGTTCCAATACCTAAATTGATAATACCTGAGAACATCGCCATCAGCATGTCTTGTGCATTGACATCGACCATGATGACTTTTGCCTGCATTGAGATAATCAGTAGCATGAGTGCCGCGCCCCATAGCAGTGCACTAACACTAAGCGCCCATACCGAGGTCACGACAAACAGCAATGTCAGCATAGAGACAAGTATTAATATCGTAGATACCAGCATCAATTGGGTGTTATATCTATCACCCCAACGACTGAATATCACACTGCCCACAATGCCTGCTGCCCCAAACAGTAGTAGCACAAAAGTAGCTGCGTTTTCGCTGATATTACCGACCTGACGCATAAAGGGTTCTATGTAAGAGTAGGCCGTATAGTGTGCGGTAAAGACGAGCAAGATAAGCAAATATAGACAGACTAGTAAGGGGTTCTTGAGTAGTTCTGGAATCTTTCTAAAAGATCCCTCAAACATACTTGGTAAGGTAGGTAATAGTTTCGCTTGCAAAATAAAGACGACAAGCGCAATGACACCAATGCCGCCAAATGTCGCGCGCCAACCAAACCATTGACCAACCAACCGTCCCAACGGCACACCGAGTACCATTGCAAGCGACGTCCCAGTTGCGAGCACACTCAGCGCCATGGCTTTCTTGCCTTCGGGTGCCACACGTATGGCGATTGCTGCTGTAATGGACCAAAATATCGCATGCGACAGCGCAACCCCAACTCGGCTAATGAGCAGTACATCAAAGCTCCATGCAAATACAGATAGCATATGACTGGCAATAAAGACGGCAAACAGTCCTAAGAGTAACCGTTTGCGCTCAAATCGACTGGTCAATAGCATCAGCGGCAATGACATCGCTGCCACAATCCAAGCATAGAGCGTCAACATCCAGCCCGTTTCTGCTGTGGTAATAGAGAAATCTTGGGCGATATCGCTCAATAGCGCCACAGGGACAAATTCTGTGGTGTTCATAATAAAGGCACTAACGCCCATCAAAAATACTTGAAAATACTGAGTTCGGCGAGCGTTCGCGCTCGCCTCAAGGTTATGTGTCATAAAATCCAATACAAAGCAGGTGCTAGGGCGTGTCCCTAATTCAAACGTTTATCACTAAATGGGCTAAAAATGGCTAAATCTTTGACAAACGGCGTCAAATAGCTAGTCAATATCTCGATATTAGCCAGCTACTTTCCTTGTTTGTCTGCGATTTATATTATCTTTATCACCATTTTTAAAATAGGGACACGCCCTAATACAGCGGGTGACAAGTCAAGGTGGGGCAGGTATTCTTGGAATACAAGCGTCGCGAGGCAAGATAGCAAGCCAAAGTCGATTGTAAAAGATGTTTTTTGATAAGGATTGTTAACCTAAAGCTCAGCATGAAAGGCCTAGGAAAAGAGAGTTAATAAAAATACGCAATAGATATAGGAAAATAAAACTCAATATTAGGGCGTGTTGAACATTTGCAAATAGGCACTGCTGATCGCTAAAATGGTTCCAGACAAGGCACAAAGCGACGATAATGCAGATGCCTTAGCGAGATTTGTAACGCAGTATGGGGCAATTTTAGCATCAGCCCCAACGATAAAAGCAGGGGACAGGACTCTTTTTTGCCGCTTCATCGTAAAAAATAAGCGCTTAGAGTGACTAAACTTATTATTTTTAACATCGAGTCGCCTAAAAAATAGTCGCTGTCAGTGCCATGGTCGAATGTTCAACACGCCCTAGTTTTTTTAATCTAAAAACCTAACCATTTACTATTGAAAAATAGACTTCTTGCATAAGTCATCGTCAGCCCTTGTAACTCCGTCAGTGGAAGTCAATGAACTGGTACTTTTGCAAGAGTTCTAATAAGTAAACATATCGGTATTTATTTTCTGCTATCTGTTGTGCTATCATCATTGAACGATCTATCGTGGGTTTAACAGTTTTGTTATTGCCGTCCGTGACAACCGTTTCATGGCAGCGTAATAAACCTTGCAACTTCCAGCACGATATAAAATAACCTTGGTAAAGCGCATGAGCCTGTACTCCGACAACCTCATTTGTGCCTGATTTTTTGCCCATTTGGGCGTATATCAACCTTTTTCGTCGGAGTTATAGGAGTCTAAGGTGTTCAATATCATGAGCCACATTGCCAACCAATCTCAATATACCCGCCGTTATCACCCACGCCATCTCTTAGCACAATATGCGATCAATCAGATAGCCACACTTGAGCTACGTTCGCAAGATATTGTCAGCGCCATGGGTTATCCTATCAAGCATACCATTCCTGCCTGTGACCGCCTGCGCCATGTACTGTCGCATAGGTATCTTGGACTTGATAGCAGCTATATGGACAAATACTTTACCGCTGATGAGTTTTTGGCAAAGCTATTTGTCGTGCTTGAGATACCGTATCAACCATTCGCAGAAGATATTGCTCAGATTAAAAATGACTTGACGAACCACTCTAATACGCTACCTAAATATAGCTTACGAGCGCAAGTGGATTTTACCTTTACGAGTGTCGATAATTGGGTGTCTCGTGGTAATGCTGCACGTTTGGCTCACATACCTCTCCCAGATGGATTTGCCAAATTAGACGATGCTCAACGTAAATCAGTGATTCAAGACAGCATCTGCGAGCATTATCAGCAGTATGAGGGCAGTTTGCCATACGATGGTGTTATCAAAGGTTATCGACTGACGATTGAACAAAACAACCATGTGGTTGATCATGCAGATTATGGCTTACCAAAATCCAGCAGTATCTAAAATGCTGTGAGTATATGAAGAGTATAATAATCTAAGCTCATCGACTAAGAAGCCTTAGTATAAATTAGAAGACTCAGTATAAAAAAGCCTCACTTTATCTGAACTGCCCCCCATAAGTTGGACACAACTTATGGGGTATTTTTATGCGCTACGATCTAGACTTTAAGCTTGAAGTCATCGCATACTATATGCAAGGACATACTGGTCGTGCTACAGCTGAGGAATT
>NZ_JABLTF010000004.1:0-3465 GCF_024085615.1 Psychrobacter sp. PSP | reverse complement strand
TCTGGGGCGTATTAAAGAATGAATTAGTATATCATCAAGACTATAAAACAAGGTTCACAGCCATCAATGATATTATCAGTTATATCGAGCTGTACTACAATCAGACGAGGATTCAAAAGGGTTTGGGCTATCAATCGCCAAGACAGGTGTGGTTTGATTATTATCGTCAGGCTGCGTAATTAAAATCTCCCAAGTTTATGTGTACGGATTTGACGGCAGGGGTCACTAGGCAGTCTTAAACATAACGTTATTATACCAGCCATCAACTTTTCTGTAGGTAAGCCAGTAGTATTTAAAACTCCCCATCATCATACATTCAAGCGTGATAAGCATCATTTAATTGTTGATGTGGCATTGGCTACTTCAGCTGCTCCCATATACTTTCCTAAGTACGTATTCGACAATACTCAATATGTAGACGGTGGACTGTTTGCCAATAATTCAAGCATGTTAGCAATTCACGAAGCGCAGTATTTCCTAAATGCTAAGCAAGAGAATATTCTACTTCTTAATGTTGGCACCCTATCTTCACGTATTTCAGCAAACCCCAAAACAAACAAATTAGGTGGAATGTTAGACTGGGCACATGGTAAAAATTTGAGCAATGCACCGAAAAATATTATCGAACTCACCTTGTCCACACAACAGCAAATGATGACATTTATTACCCAGCATCTGCTAAAAGAAAGGTACTTAAGTATTGACGAAAATTTAACAAACGAAGCTGCCAACTATGTATCACTAGATAGAGCGGATGCTGCTGCTAAAGAAGTACTGTTATCAACAGCTATGCAAAATTCAAAAGAAGCTCTTGGTAAAGAACTTATAAAAACAATTTTCTTGAAACCAGTCGAACTTCACAACACAGCCATACAACCAAATACTGAGGATTCAAATGAGTGATAACCTTAAAACAAACAACTTACATAGTGTTTTCAAAAACGATACTGATGGTTTTTTCAAGAAGTTTTTACCTAAAGGCGAGCAGTTCCAAGTGTTCAAAGACTGCAAAGATCAGATTAAGGCTGTTATAGAAATACAAGTTGAAAAAGTATATGGTGTCAGACCAAAATTTAGACTCCAAGGTTCCTGGGCGTATGGTGTATGTAATGCCCCAGCACTCCCTGAGCAAGAAATGGATTTTGATTACGGTTGTTATCTACCAGAGTCATGTTTTTTAGAAGGTCAAAGCGCTGAAGTGGCTAATAAGCTCTTTGAAACTGTAGAAGAATGTCTGGATATACTATGTAATGATAATGGTTGGGAATTGGATAAAGAACATAAAAATTGCATTCGAATTAGAGGCTTTATGCCTCAAGGTCAACCCAAAGCACATTTTGATATTCCGTTGTATGCTCTACCAAACGAGATGTTTGATGATTTAACAGATGCTAGCGTTAAGCAAGACTCTTCAACAGTTAGTAAAGAAGAGGCTTCTTACGATAGTATCCAAGAAAGCAGAAGCTTTGATTTTTCAGAGGATGTAGATCCTAATAACTTATCATTATTCTTTAATGAAAGTACATTTAGTGGTACAACTTTATCTGCCAACTTATCTTACTCTCCCTCTTATGATTCTATGATCACTGAAGATTCTAGTAAGGCTAATGCAAAGAATATTAAGAAGCGTTCAAAAATAAAAAACGTAAGTCTAATACAACGAGATGAAGATGAATGGCTCGTTTCAGACTGTGAAAAGGTACGTGAATGGTTTTTAGCAGAATGTGAAAAATATCCCAATACTGGACAACAACTTCGTGCAGTCATTAGGTATTTAAAGTCATGGCGTGATTATAATCAATATCAAAAGGCTCCTAGCTCTGTTTCATTGATGATAATTGCTACTGAACACTATCAGCATTTGCAGCAAAGAGATGATAGAGCGCTTTTTGAAATACTTTTGAATTTAGAACATGCACTTAAAAACGATATAAAATGCAAGTATATTGAAGGACATTCTACAGAAGACTTTAATAGAGCAAATAATGAACAACGAGAAGAGAATGCTGAGCTGGCATCAGAGCTTTGTAGTGGCTTTGATAGAGTTCTTCATAAATCCCAAAATGAGAATACCTGCCTCAACATATTAGAAAGCTTGTTTGGTGAGAGAATACCATCTAACAGACCTGATTTAGTAACGATTAATGTCGATACCAAGGCTTCAGTCGCAACCGTTGTTGACAATGCACCTGTACAGGTTGCTGCTGAGTCTGCATCAATAAAGCCTCAAATCGGTGGGTAGAGCATTGCAAAAACAGATGTCTTTGTACGATATAATCTCTGGTATAAATGACAATTTTTGTAATTGGAGATACACAAAAGGTAGGCGACCATCATCGGCTAATAGTCGTGATAAATCAATGTATGATGGTTGGTTTACTTCTTTTGAAACTAAGGATAATACAAACTTTCAAATACTGATTCAGGTAGAAGATTGGGACTTCGTTAGTTTGCCAAACGTGTATGTTAAAGCTCCTCTTCCTGATTATATTCAAAACCTTTTACCCCTTGCTCATTTTTCTATTGATAAACGCGAGTATAAAGGCGATTGGTATTATTCAGTTTGCTATAGTTTACATGATGCTTATGAGCTTAAAATTTCAGACCCTTTAGGAGTTTTAGGCTGGGTTCTAGATAAAACTAAAATTATTATAGAAGCGCTTATTAAGAACAAGCGTCATAGGTCTGATGAGTTTCTAAGAGAGTTGACCCCGATATGGCAAAGTATAGCAAGTTACCATTCTAGTAATTTAATTAAATCTAACGATGCAGCTGTACAGTCGATCCACGATCTTTTGTTGCCTGTAATTTATGACTTGAAGCAAGGGTGGCATCTTGTTCCTTGGATAGTTAAAGACGGGCATATAGAAGCAAATACGTTAATTATTCATATTCCTAGTAAACAACTTGCTAAAATACCTTCTATGCCTTCTGTATTTATTGATGTGAAAAGTAGCAAAGGTATACCACTCAAGTATTTCTTACTATGGCTCAAACAGTGGAGTCATGTAGCCTTTAGACTGATAGTCAGTGAAATTGCATCCAATATTGAGCGACATAGAGAGACAACATTATATTTTCCAGTGTGTCTTGTCGTCGATAAACAATTACTGTCATTGTGCATAGAGCTAGAAAATCTAAAAGAGTTAGTATCTGGTAGCGCTAGTAAGCACTTAAAATTAGCAAACCATTCCAAGCTACTCTCTAATTCTAAAGTAGTTTTTAGCAGTGCTGTAAACTGAACCGCCCCGACTATATCGGAGAGTGATTTACTTGAGTCAGGCAGCGATGCCTGACAGGGTTAAATTATCGTAATACCGCTTTTCAAACTCAAAAGGTGACACATAACCAATCGTGCTATGCAGACGTGTTTTATTAAACCAGTCCACCCATTCAAGGGTTGCCAGTTCAACATCATTAACGCCAGTCCAATTCTCCTTTAAATAGTCAATTACCTCAGATTTA
>NZ_JABLTF010000003.1:0-1309 GCF_024085615.1 Psychrobacter sp. PSP | reverse complement strand
TGAACCGCCCCGACTATATCGGAGAGTGATTTACTTGAGTCAGGCAGCGATGCCTGACAGGGTTAAATTATCGTAATACCGCTTTTCAAACTCAAAAGGTGACACATAACCAATCGTGCTATGCAGACGTGTTTTATTAAACCAGTCCACCCATTCAAGGGTTGCCAGTTCAACATCATTAACGCCAGTCCAATTCTCCTTTAAATAGTCAATTACCTCAGATTTATACAGCCCGTTAACCGTTTCAGCCAGTGCGTTATCGTATGAATCACCAGTCGTGCCGACCGAGGCAATGATGCTAGAGTCCTTCATCTTATCAGTATAACGAATGGATAAGTACTGAACCCCGCGATCACTGTGATGAATCACATCTTTGGGGTTGTTCCTGTCTGCTATCGCCTGATTTAGCGCAGCCATAACCATATCCGTGTTCATGCGATTAGATACTTTCCAACCGACAATGCTACGGGCAAACACGTCAATAATAAAAGCGGTATATACCCAGCCGCTAGTTGTTTTTATATAGGTGAAGTCAGCTACCCATAGCTGATTAGGACGATGGGCATTAAAATTACGATTAATCAGGTCATCAGAGCATTTTTGGTCATCACGGCTATTGGTGGTGATCTTGCCCTTACCGCGCCAGATGCCTTGCATACCATACTGCTTCATTAAACGCTCTACCGTACAACGAGCCACATGAATACCATCTGCCTTCATCTGCTGCCAGACTTTACGAACACCGTAACGGCATTTACTGTCCTGCCAGATGCGTTTAATCTCGTTGATATAATAATCGTCATGCTGCTGACGCAACGAGCGCTTTTCAGGGTAACTCTCCAAGTCTTTAGTACGGTAGTAGGTTGATGGGGCAATCGGTAGTACTCTACAGATTGGCTCGATCCCGTATTTCTGCTTGTGATCATCGATAAATGTGACCATTATTTCGGTGGACGGTCGAGCTCCGCCTGGGCGAAAAAAGCGGCTGCCTTACGTATGATCTCATTGGCCTGTTTGAGTTCTTTGTTCTCACGTTCAAGATCTTTAATACGTTGCTCTTGGCTTTGAGCTTGTACCGATGCAGGGATAGTTTGATCTATATGCTTCTTGTGCCATGAGCGCAGGGTTTCAGGCGTGCAGCCAATCTTAGGGGCAATGGCTTGAATGGCTGCCCATGTGGAGGGATAGTCGTTTGCTGCTTCGATCAGCATACGGACGGCGCGTTCTTTAATCTCAGGAGTGTAGGTTTGTCTTTTCATTGTCGTATTCTCTCAGAATGTTAAGTCTCCGACAATACCGGGGCGGTTCA